>NZ_RAWC01000154.1:0-21235 GCF_003611685.1 Corallococcus sp. CA049B
GCCCCGACGCCGCCCCCGCCTCCCGCGCGCACGCAGCCCGCGTCGGCGCCGGCCACCGTCGTGGCCCGTCCGTCGGCCAAGCCGCTGCCGCCGCCTCCGCCGCCCGCCGCGACCCGGGCTCCGGAGCCTCCGCGTCCGGCAGCCACTGAGCAGGCGAGCAGTGCCGGCGCGCCCGTTCCCCGCGTGATGGGTGCTGGCGCGAAGAAGAAGGTCGTGGTGAAGAAGTCCCGTTAGAGCCCGCCCGCCGCGCCGTCGTTTCCGGCGGCGCGGGGGTGGAACAACCGGGGGTGCCACCATGGACGCCGAGCACAGGGCCGAGGGACAGGAAGGGATGCCGGGCACACCTGGGGAGAACGCAACGCCGTCCCAGCAGGAGGGAGCGGCTGACGCGTCCGCGCCGAAGCACGGCGAGGGCGCGAGTGGAGACGTGACGCCGGAAGGTGCCCCCCAGGCCGAAGCGGGTGGGGCCCAGACCGACCTGCCCGGAGAGGGTGGGCAGGCCGCCGCGAGCGCGACCGAGGCCAGCACGGCCGCCGGAGCCACCGGTGAGCCGGAGGCGCGCACCGAGGGCGGCGAGTCGCCGAGCCGCACCGGTGAGGAGACCCCCGCCGGGGACGCCGCGACGCCGGGCGAAGCCGCTGCCCACGGTGGCGAACCGGAGGGGACAGTCGCGGCCGGGCAGGGCGAGGGCCCCCACACCCCGGCGGACGCGGAGGCCTCTGCCGGCCCCGGCCGCTACGTGGAGCTGTCCTCGGGCGAGCGCGTCCAGGACGCCTCCGGCACGGGCAGCGACGGTGGCGGCGAGGCGAAGGACGTGGTGGCGGAGCCGCCCTCCGGTCCGGTGTCGGGCGCGGACGACGCGCTGCTGAGCGCCGGCATCTGGGACGTGGCGAGCCGTGCGAGCCAGGAGGACGCGGGCTCCACGGGCTCCGGCGAAAGTTCGGAACAGGGCGCCAACGACGGCGCGGCGACTTCGGAAGGGGAGCCCCACGCGCAGGCCATCGAGCCGCGCGTGATGGGACAGGTGACGTCGATGGTGTTGCCGCTGGAGCGACTGGAGGAGGACACCACCTTCCGCCTGCGGGACGAGGGCGACGTGTCCGAGCTGGCCACGGACCTGGCGCGGCTGGGCCAGCTGTTCCCGGTGGACGTGCGCCCGCGCGGCGAGGAGCGCTACCAGCTCATCTGCGGCTTCCGGCGCGTGGCGGCGCTGCGCTTCCTCAAGCGCGACCAGGTCCAGGTGCGCGTGCACGAGGAGCTGTCCGACGAGGACGCGCTCCTGCTGTCCCTGGCGGAGGCCATCCACGCCTCGCCGGTGGAGCACGACGTGCTGGAGGCCAAGCGCGAGTCGCTGGAGTCCGAAGGCCGGCTGACGGCGCCGGTGCGCGACATGCTGGAGAAGGCGCTCGCCACCGAGGAGACGCTGGCCCCGGAGGGCGTCGAGGAAGAAATCGACGCGGACGAGCTGGCGGTGGACGTCGCGCAGCGCATGGGCGCCCTCAACCAGGACCTGTCGCTGCTCGCGGACGTGTTCGCCGCGCTGGACGAATCCCGCAAGGCGGAGCTGCTGATGCAGCTGCGCTACTCGGCGCAGCTGGTGGCGTACCTGGAGGGTCTGTAGGCCATGGCGGAAACGCTCGAACGCGACCGCGCCCGGCTCCTGGAGGTGCTCACGCAGCGCTCCTTCGAGCGCAGGCGCGTGGTGCTCTCCTCCGGCAAGGAGTCGGACTTCTACATCGACTGCAAGCGCACGGCGCTGCTCGCCGAGGGCCACTACCTCATCGGACGGCTGCTGCTGGAGGCCATCCGGCGCGACGCTCCGTCCGCGGTGGCCGCGGGTGGGCTGACGCTGGGCGCGGATCCGCTCGCGTCCGCGGTGAGCCTGACCAGCTTCCTGGAGGGCGGCGGCCAGAAGTCCCTGCACGCGTTCATCGTGCGCAAGGAGCCCAAGGGCCACGGCACCGGCCAGTGGATTGAGGGCCTGTCCGCGCTGGGCCCCGGCGCCCCGGTGGCCATCGTGGAGGACGTGGTGACGACGGGCGCGTCCACGCTCAAGGCGATTGAGCGCGCGAAGCTGGAGGGCCTGACGGTGCTGGGCGCCTTCGCGCTGGTGGACCGGCTGGAGGGCGGACGCGAGGCCGTGGAGGCCACCGGCCACCGCCTCACCACGCTGTTCACGCGCAAGGACTTCATCCCGTGAGAAGGCTGCTGGTGGCCGCGGTGCTGCTGGGCGCGCTGGGCGGCTGCTCCACCGCGCCCCCCGTCGTCGGTGAGCCCGCGCCCACGCTGGATGACCCCAAGCAGGAGTCCGCCTACCTCGCGGTGTTGAACCGGTACTCGGACCGCAAGGAGATCTACGACGGCTTCGACACGCGAGTCTTCGCCGGGGCCACGTTCCAGACGCCCGCCTTCCGCGAGGCCCGCGTCCACCGCCGCGCCATCTTCCAGACGCTGCCCGCCGCGAAGGTGGAGCAGCTCCTGGCGGAGGAACAGGCGGACGCGGCGAAGTTCCACGAGTTCTACCTGGCGGTGCACGTCAACGACTACCGCTACGACGACTTCGCCCACCGCAACAGCATCTGGCGGATCGCGCTGGTGACGCCCGCGGGTGAAATCACGCCCATGGAGATCCGCCGCCTGGGCCGGGCGGACCTCAACGTGCGCGCCTACTACCCGTACGCCAGCCTCTTCTGGGTGGGCTACCGCGTGCGCTTCCCCAAGACGTTCGCGGACGGCCAGCCCGTCATCCCCGAAGGCACCGGGCAGGTGATGCTCCGCGTCGCCTCGTCGCTGGGGAACGCGGCGCTGAAGGTCCACGCGCGCTGAACCGCGGCGAAGGACGGCCCTCAGGTCTGCTGGCCGTCCTTCAGCCACTTCGAGGTGAGCGGCATCGTGGGCCCCGCGAGCAGGCGGTCCAGCAGCGCGTCCGGCGAGGCATTCACCGCGAAGGGCACGCCCTGCGTCTCCGGGACGAAGCCCGCCTCCACCATCTGCTTCGCCATCGCGAGCAGCGGCTGGAAGAAGCCGTCCACGTCCAGCAGGCCCATGGGCTTCCTGTGCAGGCCCAGCTGCGCCCAGGTGACGATTTCGAAGAGCTCGTCCAGCGTGCCGAAGCCGCCGGGCAGGGCGACGAAGGCGTCCGAGCGCTCGGCCATCATCGCCTTGCGCGAGTGCATGGAGTCCACCCGGTGCAGCTCCGTCAGCCGCGGGTGGGCCAGCTCCTTCGCGTCCATGAAGTGGGGGAGCACGCCCACGGCCTTGCCGCCGTTGGCGATGACCGCGTCCGCCACCGCGCCCATCAACCCCACGCTGGCGCCCCCGTAGACGAGCGTCAGGCCCCGCTTCGCCAGCGCGGCGCCCATCCTGGACGCGGCCTCGCGGTACCCGGCGCGCACGCCGGAGCGCGAGCCACAGAAGACGCAGACGCTGCGCACGGGGGTTCCAGCCATCGTCAAAGGCCTCCAAGGCGCCCGGGATGGGCGGCGACCACGGCCAGCGCCGCGGCGATGAACAGCAGGACGGGGATGGCGCGCGAGTAGACCTTCGGGCCCATGC
Organism: Corallococcus sp. CA049B; assembly: GCF_003611685.1. Lineage (NCBI taxonomy): Bacteria > Pseudomonadati > Myxococcota > Myxococcia > Myxococcales > Myxococcaceae > Corallococcus > Corallococcus sp. CA049B. Next base: position 3,556 of record NZ_RAWC01000154.1, read on the forward strand.
GCAGCGCCATGCCGCAGGGCAGGCCGAAGAGGAAGCCGCCCAGGTGCCCCGCCCAGCTCACCCCGGGCAGCAGGCTGATGACCGCCACCTGCACGAGCCAGAACATGTGCTCCCGGCGGCCCTGCTGGGTGAGGATGGGCAGCATCGCGCCGCCCCAGCCGAGAATCATCCCGGACGCGCCCACCGTCACGGTGTCGAAGTTGAAGAAGAGCGCGAACGCGGAGCCGCCCAGCGCGGTGACGAGCGACAGCCCCAGGAACCTCAGGCTCCCGATGCCGCGTTCCAGCGACGCGCCCAGCGAATAGACGGCGAGCATGTTGAAGAGCAGGTGCATCGCGCCGCCGTGCTCGAACACCATGCCCAGCAGGCGCCAGTACTCGCCCGCCTGGACCCACGGCCCGTAGAGCGCCAGCGGCCCCACCGGGAAGGTCCCTCGCTCCAGCACGAGCGGCCGGCTCAGCGACGGGCTGAGGAAGAACATCACCACCGCGCCCGCGATGATGGCGAAGCTGACGTAGGGCGTGGGCAGCGCGGGCCGGGGCTGCTGGGGGCCCGGGGGCGGTCCATCCCCGCCCTGTCCACGGGGCGCGGGGTCCTGCGTGTCTCCCAGCCCGGAGGGGCCGGGGAGGTCATCCAGCATGCGGCGCGGACGGGACATGGGTGCTCACAGCTCCCGGGAAAGGACGGTGTCGCGCGTGCCCTGGTGTTCGTCCGTGTGGGGATAGTCCAGGGTGTAGTGCAGGCCCCGGCTCTCCTTGCGGCGGCTGGCGCAGTCCACGATGAGGTGCGCCACCTCCGCGATGTTGCGCAGCTCGATGACGTCGCGGGTGACCTTGAAGCGCCAGTAGTAGTCGCGGATCTCCTCGCGCAAGAGCTCCAGCCGCCGCCGCGCGCGCATCAGCCGCTTGTCCGTGCGGACGATGCCCACGTAGTTCCACATCAGCCGGCGGATCTCATCCCAGTTGTGGGTGACGACCACGCTCTCGTCGGAGTCCACCGCGCTGCCGGAGTCCCAGGCCGGCGGGTCCTCCTTCGGCAGCGTCAGCGACGCCAGCTCCTCCGACGCCACCTGCACCGCGCGGTGGCCGAAGACAAGGCCCTCCAGGAGCGAGTTGGACGCGAGCCGGTTCGCGCCGTGCAGGCCCGTGCAGGACACCTCGCCGATGGCGTAGAGGCCCGGGATGTTGGTGCGCCCGTGCAGGTCCGTCACCACGCCGCCGCACTGGTAGTGGGCCGCGGGCACCACGGGGATGGGCTGCACGGCCATGTCGATGTTGAAGGCCTTGCAGGTGGCGTAGATGTTCGGGAAGCGCTCGGTGAGGTACGCGCGGCCCAGGTGCGTCATGTCCAGGTAGACGCAGTCGTTGCCCGTGCGCTTGAGCTCCGCGTCGATGGCGCGCGCCACCACGTCGCGCGGGGCCAGATCCTTCATGGGGTGGTAGCGGTCCATGAACGTCTGGCCACCCTTGAGCCGCAGCTTGCCGCCCTCGCCGCGCAGCGCTTCGCTGATGAGGAAGCTCTTGGCCTCCGGGTGGAAGAGGCACGTGGGGTGGAACTGGTAGAACTCCATGTTCGCCACGCGCGCGCCCGCGCGGTACGCCATGGCCACGCCGTCACCCGTCGCGACGTCCGGGTTGGACGTGTAGAGGTACACCTTGCCCGCGCCGCCGGTGGCCAGCACCGTCACCTTGGAGAGGAAGCGCTCGATGGAGCCGTCCTCCATCAACGCGTACGTGCCCAGGCACCGGCTGCCGGCCGGGGTGTGCGGACGCCGGTCCAGGATGAGGTCGATGGCGGCCGTGTTCTGGAAGAAGGTGATGTTGGGCTGCGCGTCGCACGCGGCCAGCAGCGCGCGCTGCACCTCGCGGCCGGTGATGTCTCCCGCGTGGATGATCCGGCGGGCGGAGTGGCCGCCCTCGCGCGTGAGGTCGAACTCGCCGCTCCGCTGGTCGAACGCCGCGCCCAGCGCCACCAGCTCCTTGAGGCGCGCGGGGCCCTCCCGCACCGTCACCTCCACTGCGTCGCGGTGGCACAGGCCCGCACCCGCGACGAGCGTGTCATCGATGTGCGAGTCGAAGGTGTCCGTGGGGGACAACACCCCGGCGATGCCCCCCTGGGCGTAGGCGGTGTTGCCTTCACCGCGCTCGCGCTTGGTGAGCACGGCGACCGTGCCGTGCCGGGCCGCCTGGAGGGCGAACGACAGTCCGGCCACGCCGCCGCCCATGACCAGAAAATCAAACCGATGGGGCATGGCCAACAGGCTTAATGGCGGTAAGTGCTGGAAACAAGGCGTTTTCTTGAGGACTTTCCGGGCGTTGTCTAAGGTTTCGCCCGCCGCCATGCGTGTCCTGACCGCCCTCGTCGTCCTGCTGACCGCCGCCCTCCCGGCCGCCGCCTCGGACGGCATCTACAGCTACGTGGAGAAGGACGGCACCATCGTCTACACGAACGTGCCGCCTGGCGGCGCGCGCAAGGCCCGCAAGCTGTCCGGGACCTTCACGCCCGCGCCGGCCAGGTCCGCGCCCGTGCGGGGCCGCTCGCGGACGCCCGCGGAGCTGGATCCGCACATCACCACCGCGGCGCTGCGCTACCGCATCCCGCCGGCGCTGGTGCGCGCCATCATGCACACGGAGAGCAACTTCAACCCGAACGCGCTCAGCCACAAGGGCGCCAGCGGGCTGATGCAGCTCATGCCGGGCACCGCGTCGGACATGTACGTGAAGGACATCTTCGACTCGAAGGAAAACATCGAGGGCGGCGTGCGCTACCTGCGCGTGCTGGCCAACATGTTCGACGGCGACATGGTGAAGATGGTCGCCGCCTACAACGCTGGACCGGACGCGGTGAAGAAGTACGGAGGCCAGGTGCCGCCGTACGCCGAGACGCAGGAATACGTGCGCAAGGTCCTCCAGCTCTACCAACACTACAAGGAGCGCGAGCGGCTCGCCCAGGCCGAGGCCAGCAGCCGTGAGCCCACACCCGAGAATGACGACGCGCACGAAGGGGACGAAGCCGCCGGGCCCCGCTGACGAGGAGTTCCTGCAGCAGCTCCAACGTGGGAGCGAGCTGCTGGGCGCCGGCAAGGTCACCGAAGCGAAGGACTTCCTGGAGCGTGCGCACCAGCTCCAGCCTCGCCACGAGAAGGCCCAGAACCTCCTGGGCCTGACGTATTTCAAGCTGGGCCTCTTCGACCGCGCCGCCGACCTGTACGAGATGCTCGTGCGGGACAACCCGGTGGACCCGACGCTGCGCGTGAACCTGGGGCTCGTCTACCTGAAGACGAACGCGCTCCAGCGCGCGGCGCGCGAGTTCGAGACCGCCACCGACCTGGCCCCGGACCACAAGAAGGCCCACAACTACCTGGGCCTGACCTTCGCCCAGATGGGCGAGTACGGCCGCGCGCGCGAGCACTTCCTGCTGTCCGGCAGCGACGCCATGGCGGAGAAGATGTCGCGCGCCATCGCCGGAGAGGTCTACAGCCGTCCTCCCGCGGCCCCCACCCCGGCCCGTCCGCGCGAGGAGGAGGAGACCGCCGCGCTGCCCGCGCCCGCGTCTTCTTCTGGCGAGAGCGACTGGGGGGCCCAGTTCGGTCTGGATGAGGCGCCGCGCAGTCCCCGCACCGCCGCCGCGCCGCCCCAGGCCGCCGCGAAGGCACCGGACGACGACCTGCTCTTCGCGGAGGACGAAGGCCCGCCCGCTCCCACGGACGACCAGGCCCCCGCCTCGCGCGCCGCGCCCCAGGTCCAGGAGGACGAGGACCCCAGCCTCGCCGCTGGCGCGAGCACCTTCGAGGAAGACGCGGAGCTCGCCGCCACCACGGACGCGGACACCTCCGGGGCCGACGTCGAGGTCGCCGACGAGCTGCCCCCCACGCCGGTGTCGGAGGAGATTGAAGTCTCCGAGGAGCCGCCCGTCCTCGCGTCCGACCTGGAGTCGGAGCCCGGCGACACCTTCGCGGAGACCTTCGCCGCGCTGGCCACGATTGAGCCGCCCCCCACGACCCGGCCCGCCGAGCCGCTTCAGCTGACCCGGTCCGCCGAGCCGCCTGCTTCGCCTGACGCCGCGACGGGCGCGAATCCTCCCGTGCTCACCGCGTGGGTGCCCTCGGTGGCGCTGCCGGGCGCGGCGCCGGGCCAGCCCTTCAGCTTGAGCGCGTCCGCCCTGGCGCTCGCGGTGGAGGGCGAGCTGCTCACGCGCCTGGAGGGGCTGATCGCCGTGCGCGGCCAGGTCACCTTCGAGCCGGAGATGAAGCGCTTCCGGGGCCGGGCCACGGACAAGCCCTTTGGCGAGGGCGACCAGGCCATGGTGCGCGCCCGGGGGCAGGGGATGCTGCATTTGGAGCCCGTGTCCGGGCGGCAGTGGGTGGCCGTGTCCCTGGACGACGAGTCCGTCTACCTGCGCGACGCGTGCGTCTTCGCCTTCGAGGAGCCCGTCGTCTTCGAGAACGGCCGCGTGCCGTCGGACCTGGCGCAGGACCTGGACCTGGTGCACCTGCGCGGGCAGGGGCGGGTGCTGCTCAGCCTGACGGGCCCGCTGCGCTCGGTGCCGGTGGCCATGGACCAGCCGGTGACGGTGCCCCTCACGCACCTGGTGGGCTGGGTGGGCAACCTCACGCCCCGCGTGGTGCCGCTCGTGGCCTCCGCTGGCGGGGAGACACTGAAGGCGGCGGTGGAGCTGGGCGGTGAAGGATTTGCCCTCATCGCACTCGGGGTCCGGTAGAACGCGCGCCCATGCCCACCGAGCGAGCCCTCAGGAAGCAGCGCAAGCGTGAGGAGCGGGCCCGCCGCCGCGCGTCCCGCCGTCCCAGCATCCTGGTGCAGGAGTTCTGGAACCTGCCCAACATGCTGACGCTGGGGCGCATCCTCCTCATCCCCGTGTTCGTCTGGCTCACCTACGACGCGGACCCCCTGCACTCGCTCCTGGCCGCGCTGGTGTTCGCGGTGGCCGCCATCACGGACGTGATTGACGGCTACCTGGCCCGCCGCTGGAACCTCATCACCGTGGTGGGCAAGTTCATGGATCCGCTGGCGGACAAGCTCATCGCCATGGCCGCCCTGGTGATGATGGTGCGCTTGGGCCGCATCGCCGCCTGGGTCGTCATCGTGCTGCTGGCCCGCGAGTTCATCGTCACCGGCCTGCGCACCATCGCCGCCAGTGAAGGCATGGTCATCGCCGCGGGGCAGGAGGGGAAGTGGAAGACGTCCCTCCAGCTGGTGGGGATCATCTCCCTGTGCGTCCACTACGTGCACCCGCTGGACGTGGGCTTCCGCGTCGTCACCGTGGACTACAACCAGGTGGGCAAGGTGCTGGTGTACCTGTCCGGTGCGTTCTCCGTGTGGAGCGCGGTCGTCTACTTCCGCGCGTTCCTCAACATGCTCGCCCGCCGGGGCAGCACGGATCCGGATGCGAAAAGTGTTTGACGTGTCCGGGAGGGCTCTGTATATCGCACCCCACCTCCGGCGCGGCACCGACCGGCGGGTGGCAAGCAACACTGCGGTACCTGATGCGGGAATAGCTCAGCGGTAGAGCATCGCCTTGCCAAGGCGAGGGTCGAGGGTTCAAATCCCTTTTCCCGCTCCAAACGAAGCACGCAGCACCGCAGTACCTGATGCGGGAATAGCTCAGCGGTAGAGCATCGCCTTGCCAAGGCGAGGGTCGAGGGTTCAAATCCCTTTTCCCGCTCCAATCAAAGGCCCTCTGGGAAACCAGGGGGCCTTTTTCTTTTCCAAACTGGCCTCGCGGAGGGGCGCGCGAGGCCTGGCGAGCAGACGGGCTTTCGCGTGGATGGCTGGAGTCCCGTGCCTGACACCTTCCGGGGGCATGAGGTATGGATGGCGCCGCATGCTTCGCAACCTCCGTGAGCTCTACCAGTACCGGGGCCTCCTGCTCAGCCTGACCCAGCGCGAGCTGAAGGCGCGGTACCGGAACTCGGTGCTCGGCTTCTTCTGGACGTTCCTCAACCCGATGCTCCAGATGGGCGTCTACTCGCTGCTGTTCACCGTCTACATGCGGCAGAACATCCCCGGGTACACGTTCTTCGTCTTCGTGGGGTTGCTCCCGTGGATCTGGTTCGCCACGTCCCTGGGGACCGGTGCCAGCGCCATCAGTGACCGGCGCGACCTGCTCACCAAGGTGCGCTTCCCCGCCCAGGTGCTGCCGGCCACGGTGGTGGTGACCAACCTGTGCAACTACGTGCTGTCCCTGCCGCTGATGGTCGCGCTGGGGCTCTTGCTGGGCTACGTGCCCACCTGGCACGTGGTGGCCTTCCCGGTGGTGCTGCTCACCCAGCTGTCCATGACGGTGGCGCTGGTCTACATCGTGTCCGCGCTCAACGTGACGTTCCGAGATTTGCAGCAGATCATCGCCAACCTGCTGACGATGTGGTTCTTCGTCACGCCGGTGTTCTACCGGGTGGACTCGCTGCCGGAGGCGGTCCGGGCGCCGGTCGTGCTGCTCAACCCCATGGGGGTGATGGTGACGTCCTACCAGGCCATCTTCTACGAACACCAGCTGCCACCGCCCGGCCCGCTCCTGATGTGGTTGGGCATCTCCCTGGCGCTGTTGTGGATCGCGGCGGGCATCTTCGAGCGCCGCCGCGAGGACTTCGCGGAGTTCATATGACCAGCGCCATCGCGTCTCCGGACGCCATCGTGCTCCGCAACGTGGTGAAGCGCTTCCGGAAGAGCACCATCCGGCGCGAGTACACCACCATCAAGTCGGAGCTCATCCGCCTCCTGCGTGGCCAGCGCGACACGGACGGCAAGTCCATGATCGAAGCGCTCCGGGGCATTGACCTGGTGGTGCCCCGCGGCAAGACGGTGGGCATCATCGGGCGCAACGGCTCCGGCAAGAGCACGCTGCTCAAGCTCATCACCGGCATCTACACGCCCACCACGGGCACCATCGACATCAACGGGCGCATCAGCGCGCTGTTGGACCTGGGCGCGGGCTTCCACCCGGACTTCTCCGGCCGGGAGAACATCCTCATCAACGGCATCATCCTGGGGATGTCGCGCGCGGAGGTGAAGGCGCGCATGGAGGAGATCATCGCCTTCAGCGAGCTGGGCGACTTCATCGACGAGCCGGTGCGCACCTACTCCAGCGGCATGTACATGCGCCTGGCGTTCTCCGTGGCCACGCACGTGGACCCGGACATCCTCATCATCGACGAAATCCTCGCCGTCGGTGACGAGCACTTCGGCAAGAAGAGCCTGGCGAAGATGACGGAGTTCAAGCGGGCCGGGAAGACCATCGTCATCGTCACCCACGACCTGGGGACGCTGGAGCGCTGGTGCGACCTGGGCGCGTGGATCGACGCCGGGCGCATCCGCGAGTTCGGTCCGCCCGCGGACGTCATCCGCAGCTACCGCCGCGCGGTGGCGCTGGCGGAGGAGCGCGGCATGTCCATGGAGTCCCCCGCGCTGGCGTCGGACGGCGGCGCGCTGCCGTCGCTGGCGTCGCCCCAGGGCGAGTCGTCCCCGCTCACCGTGGACGCGGTGCTGCTGCGGGGCCGGGATGGCGGAGCGGTGGAGTGCGTGGACACCGAGGACGGCCTGGAGCTGAGCGTGGCGTACACCGCGCGCACGCCCGCGCCGGAGCTGGGCCTGGGGCTGGAGCTCACCCGGGCGGACGGGGTGCTGATGCACGCCACGGACACGTTCGCGGAGGACGTGCCCTTCTGCGCGGCGGCGGCCGGCAGCGGGACGGTGCGCTTCGTGGTGGACCGGCTGGGCCTCACCGCGGGGCGCTACGCGTTCACGGTGGTGGTGCGCGACCGGGCGGGGCAGGTGCGGGAGAAGCGTGAGGAGGCCTGCACCTTCGAGGTGCGCTCCAGCGTGCAGGACGGAGGCGTGACGCGGCCTCCGCACCGGTGGATCGTGGAGGGCGCCGCGGCTCGCGTGGCGCCAGTGCGAGACGTCGGGTCGTGAGCGGCCCTGCTTCGGCGAACGGGGGGGGGCCGGGCATCTGGCTGGGCATCGTGCTTTACCGGAACCCGGAGCGGGAGCTGGAGCGGCTGTGGGAGTCGCTCCGGTGGAACCGCGAGGCTCCGGGTGCGCCCGCGTTCCGGGTCGTCTGGCTGGACAACTCGCCGGACGACACGCTGCGCGCGCGGGTGGCGCGACTGGACGCGGACGCGGACTACCGGCACGCCGGGAGGAACCTGGGCTTCGGGGCCGCGCACAACCGGATGATGGCGGAGGCCTTCGGTTCGGGCGGGGCGCGGTACTACGTCTGCGTGAACCCGGACGGGCTGCTGCATCCGGACTGCGTGCGGGAGCTGGCGCGGGAGGCGGATCAGCGCGCGGACACGGGGCTGGTGGAGGCCCGGCTGTTCCCGGACGAGCACCCCAAGCCGTACCATCCGTCGACGGGTGAGACGCCCTGGTGCAGCGGCTGCGTGCTGCTGGTGACGAAGAAGCTGCACGCGCGGGTGGGTGGCTTCGACGAGCGCTTCTTCATGTACTGCGAGGACGTGGACCTGTCGTGGCGAGCGAGGGCGTCCGGGTTGTCCATCCGGGTGGCGCCCGCCGCGCTGGTGCACCACTACACCGTCACCCGGGAGGAGAGCCCGGTGCGCGAGCGGATGGTCCGCCGCAGCGCGGCCCTGCTCGGGGCGAAGTACGGGGACGCGGCCTTCATGAATGCCCGCCTGCGGGAGTACGCACAGCTGGGCGGCGAGCCGTTCCAGACGCCCGACATCCTCAAGCCCGGGCGGAAGCTCGCGGGCATCGCGGACTTCAGCCACCACCTGGAGTTCGCGCGGAGGCGCTGGTGAACGCTCCATCCGAAGTGGCGCCCCCGTCCGCTGCGTCCGAGCGGTGGATGGCGCTGGTGCTGTCGCGTGCGCGCGCGGGCGCGGTGGTGAGTTTGGTGGGCGCGTCGCCCTCGCTGGCGGAGGCCCTGCGGGCCCGGGGTTGCTCCGTGCGGGAGCTGCCAGGGCCGGAGTGGAAGCGGGGCAAGGGACCCGCGCCGACGCTGGTGGTGCTGGAGGGCGACGCGGTCGAGCGGGTGCTGGAGGACGGGCTGGAGGCGCTGCGGCGCGAGGCGCCGGGGGCGGAACTGGTGTTCGGCCTGCGCAACGCGGGCTCGGCGCGGGCGCTGATGGGCGCGCTGACGGGGGAGGCGCCGGTGCGCGCGGGGCTCTCCGAGCAGCGGATGCTGCGGCGGCTGGCCGAGGCGGGCTACCGCGTGGCGCACCGTGAGGTGGTGCCGTGCGCGTCTGGAGGCACGGCGCTGGCGGAGGACACCGCGCAGGCGCTGCGGGCGGTGCTGGCCCAGCTGTCGCCGTCCACGCAGGTGGAGGAGGGGCTCTACGTCGCGGTACCGGACGGGCCCGTACGCGCACCGGTTGCGGGGTTGCTCAGCGTCGTCGTCACGGTGGAGCCGGGGACGCGGGACGCGGCGCTCGACGAGGCCCTCTTCGCGCTGGCGTGTCAGGAGCAGCAGCCGCTGGAGCTGCTGCTCGCGGCGCCCGAGGGCGTGGACCTGTCCGCCGCGGAGGCGGCGCTGGAGCGCTACGGCAGGCTGGGATCGTTCCAGGCGCGCACCGTGCGAGCGCCCGCGGGAGCCCTGTACGCGGAGGCCGTGCGCGAGGCCCGGGGACAGTACCTGGCGTTCGTGGATGCGCGGTGCGTGGTGTACCCGCGTCACTATGTGGAGTTGGTGCGCGCGCTCCAGACGGGCCGCGAGGCCTGGGCGTTGGCGCGGGCGTTCCGCACCGAGTGGGCGTCCGGTGAGGGGACCCCGCCCTACGTGCGCGCGAAGGTGCCGTTCCCGCTGGGCGACCGGTTGGAGGTGGAGCACCTGGTGGTCCATCCGGAGCTCGTCCACGCGATGGTCATCGACCGTCATCGCATCGGGCCCTTCCCGGTGGTGATGGAGACGGGACTCGAGGAGCTGCCCGCGAGGCTGGGGGCGCTGTTTCCGCCGGTGTTCGTGGCCGGCATCGCCTCGTGCGAGGTGCGCGGGCCGCGCGAGTCGCCGGCCGTCGCCGTGGCTCCGGGGACGTGGCTGGTGCGCCCCCTGGAGGCCTGGGTGGACGCCGTGGCGCGGATCCGCGACGAGACGCTCCAGGCCCGGGAGTTCCGCCACCGGGTGGTGGACGCACTGAACGCCCGCGTGCACGGCATCCCCTGGGTCCACGGCACGCTCAAGGCCCTGGCGAACCGGATCAAATCCGGCGGCGGACGCTGAGACGATGGGCGCCGCCGACAGTGACGGCCCTCGTGGCCCTCAAGAGACGCCAGGCGTCGAGGACCTGACGTTGAGCCCGCCCGACCGGAAGCCAGCTTCCGCCGCGCGGACAGTGCCGCGCGATGCCTTCGTCGAGGTGCTGGGCTTCGACGTGCCACGGTCGCACCGTGCGCGCTGGGGCCCGGTCATCACCGCCGCCAAGCGCTGGGGGACGCGAGGGCTTTCGCCCTTGCAGCGGTGGGTGCTGGACCGCCAGCTGCGCTTCGACCTGCGTCTGCGGGCGTTGATCCGGCAGCCGGAGCGGACGCTGCCGGAGCGGGCCCGCGAGGAGCTCTCGCGCCTCGCGGATCCTCGGCCCGTGGGCGCGGTGGGGCGCTGGCTTCCCTCCGTGCCGGGGCTGGAGGCGCAGCGGGCCTGGAACCTCGCGGTCGTGGTCCTGCTCTCCGGCGCCGGGTGGCCGCTTCGCACCGAGGGCGCCGCCGAGGCGCTGGACGCGCTGGAGGCCCGCTGCGACGTGCTGTCGCATGAGGCCGGCGCGGTGGGGCTGCCCCTGTGGCGCGAGCTGTGGCGCCGGCAGGTCGCCTTCAATCACGCGACCGTCCGCCTGCTGCGGCACATGCTGGGCGCGGCCCGTCCCGCCGTGCTCTTCCCTTCGCCGGAGACGTACACGCGCGAAGCCCTTGCTCAGGAGGCCCGCGAGGTCCGTGACGCAACCGCCGCGCTGGCCCGGCTGGAGCGTCAGCCGCGGATCAGTTTGATCACTCCCGCCTGGGAGACGCCGGTGGACGTCCTCCGCGCATGCATCGCGTCCGTGCGCGCACAGGTCTACCCTCACTGGGAGCTGTGCATCGTGGACGACGGGTCGCGCTCGGCGTCAGTCGCGGACGCGCTGCGAGAGGCCGCGGCCGGCGACGCGCGGATCCGCTTCGCGCGGCTGGAGTCGAACCAGGGCATCGCTCGCGCGACCAACGCCGCCCTGGCCCTGGCCACCGGGGAGTACGTGGGCTTCCTCGACCACGACGACCTGCTGGCGCCGCACGCGTTGGCCGAGGTCGTGCTGCGGCTGGATGAAACGCCGGGCACGGACGTCGTCTACTCGGACGAGGACAAGGTGGACGCGCGGGGGCTGCGCTTCGCGCCCTACCTGAAGCCCGCGCTGTCCCCGGAGCTGCTGCGCGCGGTGAACTACGTGTGCCACTTCCTCGTGGTGCGTGCCTCGCTGCTGCGTGAGGTGGGCGGCATCCGCCCGGGCTTCGAAGGCGCGCAGGACCACGACCTGCTCCTGCGTCTGATGGAGCGCACGCGGCGCTTCGAGCACATCCCCCGCGTGCTCTACCACTGGCGGACGCTGCCCGGCTCCACGGCCACGGACGCCAGCGCGAAGCCCGCGGCATCCGAAGCGGGCCGCAGGGCCGTGGCGGAGCACCTGGCGCGCATGGGGGAGGGCGGCTCGGCGGAGACCGTCGCGCCAGGGCTCTACCGGATCCGCCACCCGCTCGTGGGCCGACCGCGGGTCTCCGTGCTGCTGTCGGAAGCGCCCACCGAGGCCGAGCTCGCGGCGCTCCTCGCCTTCACGGACGACCTGGACGTGGAGGTCCGCGTCCCTGTTTCGTCTCCAGGCGCTTCGTCCACCGGCAGCGCCATCCACGTCCAGGTGGACGCGGCCGCGACCCCGGGCACCGTGGCGAACCAGCTGCTGCGCGAGGCCCGGGGCGACCTCATCCTCGCCCTGGAGGCAGGCACGCTCCCGACCGGACCTGGGTGGCTGAGGGAGCTCGCGTCGCAGGCCATGCGCCCTGGCGTCGGCGTGGTGGGCGCGCGCATCGTCTCTCCCGCGGGGCAGGTGCTGGAGGCCGGGCTGCGCTTCGACGCGGAGGGCCGGGTGCTGCGCCCCTTCGCGGGGCTGTTCGATCCCACGCTCGGCGCGTTCGGTGGCTCGCATTGGCCTCGCGACGTGCGCGCCGTCTCCAGCGCCTGCGCGATGATCCGCCGCGAGGTCCTGGAGTCGCTCGGAGGTTGGGACGCGGCCTTCACGTCCGACGAAGCGCGGGGCGTGGAGCTGTGCCTGCGCGCGGGCGGAGCCGGGCTGCGCGTCCTCTACGCACCCCACGCGCGACTCATGCGCACCCGTTCGCGGGAGGGAGCACTCGCTGCGACCCACGACGCCACGAGGCTGCGTGAAGCGTGGGTCCGCGCGGGACGGACCGATGCCTCTGGCCATCCGCGCCTCGACTTCGTCCAGACACCGTAGAAAAGAACAGCGAACGCGCCTCCTCCCACGAGGAGCGGGCGGCCTGCCAGCCTTGACGCTCCCCGGAGGGGGATGACATGGAGGACATCCGCCAAGGAGGGGGGCGTGCCTTGCCTGCCGCGAGGGTCTGCCTTCCGGACGTCACGAACATGCATTCACAGCTCAATCCCCTGGAACACCCCCTCTGCCTCACGCAGCCCCTGAGGCTGCTGGCCTCCTCCGCCTGGGTGGAGCACGTCCCGTTCGCGATGTTCCTGGTGGACCTGCTGCGTCCCGCGACGCTGGTGGAGCTGGGCACGCACACCGGAGTGTCCTACTCCGCGTTCTGTCAGGCGGTGGACGCGCTGAAGCTGGACACGCGCTGCCACGCGGTGGACACCTGGAAGGGCGACCCGCAGGCGGGCTTCTACGGGCCGGAGGTGCTCGCGGACCTGCGCGCGCACCATGACCCGCGCTACAGCCGGTTCTCCCAGCTGCACCCGATGACCTTCGACGAGGCCCTGGGCCAGTTCGCGGACGGCTCCGTCGACCTGCTCCACATCGATGGCTGCCACGAGTACGAGCAGGTGAAGGCGGACTTCGAGCGCTGGCGCCCCAAGATGAGCGCGCGCGGCGTCATCCTCTTCCACGACACCCAGGTGCGCGAGCGCAACTTCGGCGTCTGGCGGCTGTGGGAGGAGATCCAGGGCCAATTTCCCTCCTTCGAGTTCGAGCACGGCTTCGGTCTGGGCGTGCTCGCCGTGGGCCCGGAGCAGCCGGAAGGGATGGTGGCCCTGACGAGCACCCGCGACGCGGATCGCGAACACCTGCGGCAGGCCTTCGCCACGCTGGGCGGGCGCCTGACGCTCCTGCTGCACCAGCAGCACCTGCGCGACGCCTACGGACAGAAGGAACAGCAGGCCGCGGAGCACGCGCGCCAGGCGCAGCAGCTCCAGGCGGAGCTGGACGCCGCCCGTGAAGCGGCGCGCGACACCGCGAGCACCCTGCGCGAGACCGAAGGCCGGCTCGCGCGGCTGGGCCTGGCCCAGCGGATGCTCCAGGACGAGCTGGGCCGCAAGAACGCCCGCATCCACGAACTGGATGCGCACGTGTCGCGCCAGGGCTCGGAGCTGGCGCACATCAACGGCAGCCTCGCCTGGAAGGCCATCAACCGCTACTGGGCCATGCGCGAGCGCGTGCTGCCCCCCGGCACGAAGCGCGGCCACTTCTACCAGCAGAGCAAGGGCACGCTGCACAAGGTGGGCGCGAAGCTGATCCGGCTGCCCGCGAAGCAGCGCGCGCTCCAGGCGCTGCGCGCCGCCAAGGCCGCCCTCACGCCGGCCAACCCCGTCGCCCCCTCCTCGGCGCTCGTGGCCCCGGCCCCGAGCGCGCCGCCCGCGCCCCCGTCTCCGTGGACCGTGCCGCTGACGCCGGTCTCCCAGTCCAGCATGGGACAGCGCATCCTGATCATCGCGGAGCTGTCGCTGCCCCAGTGCAAGCGCTACCGCGTGGATCAGAAGGTCGCCATGTTCCACCGGCTCGGGTACGACGTCACCGTCGTGAACTGGCACGACCACGCGGAGTGCAAGGCCGCGCTCCAGTTCCACGGACTGGTCATCTACTACCGCGTGCCCGCCTACCCGGCCGTGGAGGAGCTGCTGGCGGAGACCCGGCGCCTGGGCCTGCCGCACTTCTTCGACGTCGACGACCTCATCTTCGACGTGGAGGAGTACGAGCGGAACTCCAACGTGCTGCGGCTGCCCGCCGCCGAGCGCGAGCTGCTGATCAACGGCGTGCGGCAATACCGCAGGGCGCTCAGCCTGAGCGCGAACGCCATCGCCAGCACGCCCACCCTCGCGCGGGAGATGGCCAAGGCCAACTCCGGCAAGGTCTACATCGTCGAGAACTGCCTGGACGACGTCATCCTGGAGGTGGCGAAGGAGATGGAGGCGCGCCCGCCCGCGGTGGATCCGGACTGGGTCACCATCGGCTACGGCAGCGGAACGCGCACGCACGACGCCGACTTCACCATCGCCGCCGACGCCATCCTCGCGGTGATGGAGCGCCATGCGAACGTGCGCCTGGCCATCCACGGCTACCTGGAGCTGCCGGAGGGCTTCAAGCGCTTCTCCGACCGCATCTTCCGCATCCCCTTCCTGGACGCGGAGGACTACCTGCGCGCGCTCGCGTCCTGGCAGATCTCCATCGCGCCGCTGGAGCCGACGGTCTTCAACGAAGCCAAGAGCAACATCAAGTTCATCGAGGCGTCCGTCTTCCGCGTGCCCGCGGTGTGCTCCAGCACCGGGCCGTTCCGGGAGATCCTTGAGCACGGCCGCAACGGCTTCCTCGCCACCACCCGTGAGGAGTGGGAGTCCGCGCTGTCCGCGCTGGTGCAGGACGCGTCGCTGCGCAAGCGCATGGGCGAGGAAGCCCACCGCAGCGTGATGGCGCGCTACCACCCCGCGGTGGTGGCCACGGAGCGGCTCCAGCCCATCCTCCAGCACCTGCCGCCCGCGCCGCCGCCGCGCCTCAAGGTGCTGGCGGTCAACGTCCTCTTCGCGCCCCTGAGCTTCGGTGGGGCCACCATCGTCGCGGAGCAGGTGTCGGACCGGCTGAAGGCGGAGGGCTGCGACGTCACCGTGTTCACCGGCATCGTCGGCTCGACGCTGCCCGACTACTCGGTGGTGCGCTACGAGGCGATGGGCCTGCCCGTCATCGCCACCAAGGTGCCGTCCCTCACCGACCGCGCCCAGGAGTACCAGAACCCGCGCATGGGGGAGACCTTCACCCAGGTGCTCAAGACGGTGCGCCCGGACGTGGTGCACTTCCACTCCATCCAGCTCTTGAGCGCCACGCTCGCCACGGCGTGCGCCGCGGAGGGCATCCCGTACACCATCACCCTCCATGATGCGTGGTGGCTGTGCGAGCGGCAGTTCATGGTCCGCGAGGACAACTCGTACTGCGACCAGAAGGCCATCGACCTGCGCGTGTGCTCCAAGTGCATGCCGGACTCGCGCTACACCTTCAAGCGCACGTTCGCCCTGCGCAAGGTGCTGGACGGCGCGGCCCTGCTGATGACGCCCAGCGAGTTCCAGCGCCAGCTCTACATCGCCAACGGCATCGCGCCGGAGCGCATCGCCGTGAACAAGAACGGCGTGCTGATGCCCGGCCGCGAGCGCGCCCCGCGCCCCGCGAACGCCCCGGTGCGCTTCGCCTACCTGGGTGGCCGCGCGGTGCACAAGGGGTACTTCTGGCTCAAGGACATCCTGGAGTCGGTGCCGGAGTCCAACTGGGTCCTGAAGATGACCGACATCCAGCTGCGCCTGGGGCCCGCCGCCATCGACGCGAAGGAATGGAAGGTGAAGGGGCAGGTGGAGGTGGTGCCTCCGTATGATCAGGACGGCCTGGACGCCTTCTTCGACGGCGTGGACGTGCTGCTGATGCCCTCGCAGTGGAAGGAGAGCTTCGGGTTGGCGGTGCGCGAGGCCCTGGCCCGGAACGTGTGGGTGGTCACCACGGCGTCGGGCGGCGTCAGCGAGGACATCGTGGATGGCGTCAACGGCAACGTCCTGGCCATTGGCGACGCCGACGGCTACAGCCGCGTGCTGCGCGACCTGATGGCCCACCCGGAGCGCCTGGCGCGGTACCAGAACCCCCACCGCGCCGCCGTGCGCGACTACGTGACCCAGGCCCGCGAGCTCCACGGGCTCCTGGCCGGCCTGGTGACGCCGCCCGCCGCGCGCGGCACGCCCCTCGCGACCGCCAGCGCCGCGGCCACCCACCGCTGAGCCGCGGGGGAGGCTGGGAGTGACGAAGCCCCGGCCCGGCGCCTACGCCGGGCCGTAGTAGCGCTGGTACACCGTGGTGAGCGTCACCGCCGCGGTGAGCAGGAGGAAGCCGGCGATGAGCACCGGCTTGAAGCGCGTCAGCCCGCTCGGCACCCAGGCGGGCGGGGCCAGCGCCACCACCAGCAGCGGCGCGTAGGGCAGCAGGTAGCGGCCCTGCACCCCGTCCACGTGGTTCGCGCCCGGCGCCGTCCACGCCAGGTACAGCATGGCCTGGATGGCCAGCACGCCCGCCACCGCCACCCCCAGCGCCACCGCGCGCTCGCGCCAGCCCACCTTCGGCGCGGCCTTGTCGGCGTCCAGCGCCATCACCCCGAAGAGCAGCGCGGCCAGGGCGAAGAGGGCGGCGCGGGGCACCGGCGTGTCCAGCCAGCCCAGCACGCCGCCGCCCTGGTGCAGGAAGTCCGGCAGCTTCTTCCAGAAGTCACTCACCAGCACGCCCAGCACCTGGAAGGGGTGCGCGCGCACGTGGGCCACCTGCGCCACCACCTCGCTGGGCCGGAAGATGTCCCGCACCGTGGAGGACCACGCGAACTGGAGCAGCGCGGGCACGGCGACGATGGCGGCCAGGGCCAGGGCGTAGCGGACGCGAGTCCCCAGCCGGGCGAGCGGCAGCAGCAGGAACACCAGCGACAGCGGCAGGTAGGCCTGCTTGCACAGCGCCACGAACACCGCGCTCGCCAGCAGCAGGCCCAGCTGCTTCGCGCCCAGGGGCCCCGGGTGCGCGAACGTGAAGTGCAGCGACAGCGCCACCAGCAGCAGGCACGCCGACATCGTGATGGGGTCCGCGGACACGGACGCGCGCTGGAAGAGCACCATGGGCGTGAGCGCCAGCAGCGCGAAGGCCCACCGCTGGAAGGGCATCAGGCGCAGCGCCACCGCGGTGAGCACCAGCGCCACCAGCATGTTGGCCAGCCGGCCCGCCCACAGCACCACCACCGGGGGCGCCTCCATCATCCGCGCGGGCGCCATGCCCAGCGACTGCGGGAAGTAGACCAGCGGGAAGTAGATGGAGGACGCGGCGAAGCCCCACTCCTGGGTGTCCTGGGGGGCCAGCGCCGCGTGCATCGCTTCGCGCAGGCGCTCCCGGTCCTGGCGCGCCCCGGGATTGCCGCCCACGCCCGCGGACACGTCCTGCGCCACCCGCACGATGCTGCGCGGGAGCTGCCCGCCCGCGTCACCTCCGGGAATCCGCGTGGCCGTCAGCTGCCCCTGGGAGACCTGGTACGCGCGGTAGAAGTGCGCCGGCTCGTCCGCCACCTGGAACGGGGGCGTGAGGAAGCTCAGCACCGCGCCCAGCACGGCGGCCACGATGAGGAAGGCCACGACGGGCGCGATGAAGAACGGACGCAGCGGGGACGGGGACGGGGACGGGGGCGAAGACGGAAGCATGGAGGACGGGGGGGGCCCG
>NZ_RAWC01000155.1:0-21149 GCF_003611685.1 Corallococcus sp. CA049B
GGGTGGGCGGCGGAATGCACACGCCAGGCCACCCTACACCGGACCTGCCGGGGTGCAGGTGGGGCCTTGCCGTGAAAGGGCTGGCGTCCCGGGCCGGGCGGGTGTCTATCCCGGCGCATGGCCCCCGTCTCCGCTGCCCTCATTGAACTGCTCGCGCGCCACGTCCCCACGGACGACAAGGAGCGCGAGGACCTTTCGCGCATGCGCCACCTCGCCACGTCGCTGAAGGAGCCCTTCTCCCGCTCGCAGGTGGAGGCGCACTTCACCGGCAGCGCGGTGGTGGTGGACGCGGCGGGCGGACGGGTGGCGATGCTGCACCACGCGAAGCTCAAGCGCTGGTTGCAGCCGGGCGGCCACGCGGAGGCCGGGGACGGAGGCGACATGGAGGCCACCGCGCTGCGCGAGGCCCGTGAGGAGACCGGCTGCCGCGTGCACCTGCACCCCACCGCGCCGCGCCCGCTGGACGTGGACGTGCACGTCATCCCCGCGCGCAAGGACGAGCCGGAGCACTGTCACCTGGACGTGCGCTACCTCGTGGTGGCGGAGGACCCCGAGTCGCTCGCGCATGATCCCGCGGAGTCGTTCGGCATCCAGTGGTTGGGTTGGGACGAAGCGCTGACGCGCGCGGATGAAGCGCCGCTGCGGCGCATGCTGAGCAAGGCGCGCGAGGTGGTGCGCGGGTAGCGCGGCTCAGGCTTCCGGCGGGAGCGACGGGAGGCAGCCTGAGGACGGCCAATATGGGGTCTGGGGCTCAGGCCCGCCTTGATGCCGACCCGAGGGGCAGGGTCAGCGTGAAGACGGTGTCTCCCGGCGTGGAGCGCAGGGACAATTCGCCCCCGTGCGCGCGGGCGATCTTCCTGGCCAGGGGCAGGCCCAGGCCGGTGCCCTGCTCGCGGGTGGTGAAGAACGGCTCGAAGATGCGCTCGCGTTCGGCCTCGGGCACGCCAGGCCCCGGGTCCTGGACGTCGATGGCGTAGCCCCCGTCGCGCGGCTCACCGCGAACCCGCACGCGCCCCCCGCCGGGCGCGGCCTGCACGGCGTTCTTCACCAGGTTCACGAGTGCGGCCGTGAGCAGGCTGCCGTCCGCCTCCAGGTGCGCGGGCGCGGCGGCCACGTCCAGCGTCACGCCCTTTCCCTGGGCCTCCACCGAGAGCAGCTCGCAGGCGTTGGACACGAGGTCGGGCGCGTCCACCGGCGCGCGCGCCAGGGGTTGCTCGCGCGCGAAGGCGAGGAAGTCCTCGACGATGCGCTGGAGGTAGGCGACCTCGCGCTGGATGCGGTCCACGTGGCTGTTCGCGTCCGCGTGGGCGCCCGCGCGCAGGTCCTCCTGCAAGAGGCCGGAGAAGAGCGCGATGCCGCCCAGCGGGTTGCGCACCTCGTGGGCCACGCCCGCGAGCATGAGCTTGAGCTGCCGGTCGCGGCTCTCCAGCGCGCCGCGCATGACCTCCAATTCGCGCGCGAGCACGCCGATTTCGCGGGTGGGCTCCGGCGGCACGGGCGTGGCCAGGTCCCCCCGGCCGATTCGCAGCGCGGAGTCCATCAGCCGCCGCAGCGGGCGGGCCAGGCCTTGGGCGGTGAAGACGGCGATGACGGCGAGCGCGGCGAGCGCCACGGCGCTGGCCATGACGAAGGTGCGCCACAGCCGCCGCAGCGGTCCGAAGAAGGCGGCGCTTCCCTCCACGCCGATGGCGCCCACCACCTGGCCGTCCTGGACCACGGGGGCGTAGCCCGTCTTGTAGAGCAGCCCGTCGGAGCCGGTGAAGAGCACCTGGCTGGCGGCGCGCTTGCCGGCGAGGACTCGCGTCAATTCCAGCCGGTCGCGCGCGAGGTCCGGCAGCTCGGAGCCCACGGGCAGGTTGCCGCCCGCGTCCGCGCGCATGCGTCCCCGCGCGTCCACGGCGTAGACCCGGCGCACGCCGCTCGCGGTGCGCACGCCGTCCAAGAGGCGCACGAGGGCGCGCCACGTGCGGGTGCCGGACACGTCGTCGCCGGGCTCGATGGTGAGCATGCGCTCGCCGCTGACCTGGCTGGCGGTGGCGGCGGCGAGCGCGGACAGGCTCGCGCCCAGCTCGTCCTCCAGGCTCGCGCGGGCCAGCGCGTACACGGAAGCGCCCGCGAGTGACAGGAAGAGCAGGGTGGGCAGGAGGAACGCCAGCAAGAGCCGCGCGGACAGCGAGCCCAGCGCGTCCCGCGGGCGGGAGGAATGAGGGCGATGCGTCATCCGGGCGGTGCTCCTGACACCCCCGCATCAAACGGCATGCCCCCGTCCGTGGCCAGTCCTCGTTCCGCGTTGCCGGAAAGCCGCGAGGAATCCCCCGGAGGAGGGATGGCGTGGGCCGCTGGGGATGTCTTGGATGGGACCCGCGTGGGGGCCCGCGCGTCAGGAAGTGGCTCACGAAACACGTCAGACACGACTGGTAGATGTGAGTGATTGAGGGGGGGCGCGTCATGCTGACAGGATGGTTGGGACGACTCGGCGCGGGGCTGGTGGGGGTCCTGTCGCTCTCGGCCTGCGGGACGCCGGGCTCCCGGACCCTGCCGGTGGGGATGCACGGCTACGGGCGCTATCACAGTGCATCCCCGGCTTCGTTCACGCGTGACCCCGCCTGGGGCGGCGCGGGCCCGAGCGGCACCGTTGGAGGAGAGGAATTGGGCCGCTACCTCGCGTTCATCCGCGAGAAGCGAGCCGCCTTGAAGCAGCCCGCCGTGATGGAGACGGAGCGTCAGGTGGGCCATGCCGCGCTCAATGACCTGATGCTCTGGGCGTCCGCGCGGACGGAGGAGGAACTCGCGAAGGACGAGCCGCTGGAGGTGTACCTGCGGCTGAAGGCGAAGCACGCCCAGGCCCTGCTGGAGGATGGCAAGCGGTCCGCGCGGGCGGAGGCGAAGCTGGAGGAGTTCCACCGCTGGGCGGATGCGCGCCGTCAGGTCCTGGCGGACGCGCACTTCCGCCGGCTCGGGAGCGACGGACTGCTCACCGAGAGCGCGCTCTACGAGGAGACGCAGCTGGCGCTGGTGGAGGCGGTGCTGGACTGGGCGTCCACGCACACGGAGGACCCGGACTTCCCGCGCAAGAGCCCCAGTGAGGTGGCGCTCTACCTGCTGGCGCGCGACAGCTTGCTGGCGTCCGCGGTGGAGGCGGGCCGCTCCGCGCCGCCGGTCTGGGAGCCGGCGCGTGAGCCCCCGGGCATTCCGCCGGAGGAGCTGGTGCTGGAGATCGCCCTGGGGCTGCTGCCCGTCACCGGCGAGGTGGCGGACGTGGGCGGCGTGGTGCTGGGGCAGAGCCTCCTGGGATACCCGCTGACGGACGGCGAGCGGCTGCTGTGCGCGGTGAGCGTGGCGCTGCCGGTGGTGTCGGGGCGCCTGCTGTCGGAAGGCGCGCAGGGGGCGGAGCGCGTCGCGCTGCTCACGGGCCGGAGCCTGCGCGAGGTGCAGGTGTTGCAGCGGGTGGTGCAGCACCTGTCGCCGCGGGAGGCCCAGGAGTTGCGCCAGGTGCTGCGCGCGGCGGGGCGCGGTGAGTCCGTGTCCCCGGAGGACGTGGAGAAGCTGCGGGCCCTGGCGAAGCGGCTGGAGGCGCCGCTCGCGGAGGCGGGGCGCGTGCTGTCCCGGGGCAAGCGCGTGGCGCTGGTGGGCTCACGGGCGACGGCGGAGGGAGCGCGGCTGGTGTCGGGCAGCGCGGAGCACCTGGCGCAGGCGTGGGTGGACTACCAGTTCCGTCACCCGGAGAAGTACCGGAGCTTCAAGTACGCCGTGGAGCCGGAGTGGGAGCGGCTCTACCAGACGGTCATCCAGAACAAGGGCGCGGGCAGTGCGTTCGAACAGTCCGTGCTCCAGAGCCGGAAGCTGCCGAAGAACACGGACCTCCTGTTGCCGCCGCCGGGCAGCAAGGCCCAGGGCTTCGTCCCGGATGCCGTGACGGGACACAAAGGCGACCTGGTCTGGGGCAGCCCCTACGACTTCGTGGAGGTGAAGGGCCGCAAGGAACTGGCGTTCACCGGAAACCTCAAGGCCATGATTGAGTACGTCCAGAAGTACGGTGGCTCCCTCGAACTCTGGATCCGTTCCGCCAAACATCCCGAAGGGGCGACGCGGTTGACCGGGCCACTTCAGGCGGAACTTGAAGGCCTCAGGCTGTCGGGCCAGTCCAACATCCAGCCCTTCCCTTGAAAGCTGCTCATGGCGCTGCGCTATCTGAAAACCCGCTGGTCACTTCTCCCTGGGGTTCCATCAACGAGCACCATCCGCGAACTCCTCCGCCGGTTCTTCACGGAGGGCCGCTGGTTCCAACCTGTGCGCTACGGGAGCGTCGGAGTGGATGAGCAGTGTGAGCCCGGTTCTTTCGACCTGGATGCGCTCGCGGCCTACTACGACGAATCCAAACGCTTCTTTATCGGGGCGAAGACAGATCGGGACTTCATCCATTTCTCCCCCGAACGCCACGGGAAGTACCCCTTCATCGGTTCATTCAGCTGGTACACATCGATTGTGGAAGCCCGAAAGGCCCGGTGGCGCGAGGCCCATCTGCGTCAGGTCGTCGAAATCATGCACCTACTGGGGGCGCCCCTCGCCCAGGCAGGCCTCGATGACGATTTCCAGCGCAAGCGCGACCGGATCGAGCCCAACGAAGATGGCTTCGGCTCCAAGCTTGTCTTCAATCTGCGCGACTACAGCGAAGGCCTGGAAGGTCTCTACTGGCGCAACGTCTTCGGCGCCCCCTTCGTGGACCTCTTCGGCCCGCGCCTGGACGCCATCCCCGCGTCCCAGCGCCAGTCACTCGACGGGGGGCTCGTCCTCGTCCAGCCCTATGAGCTGCCCACCCAGGCCATGACCCCGGAAGGCGACGCCGCAGAAGGCCAGCTCATCGCCACCCTGGGCCGCGACGCCTTCTTCGACCTGCCCACCCTCACCAAGCCCACGCGCGTGCCGGACGTGTCCTGGATGCTGCACAAGCACTGACACCCCAGACGTCAGTCGAACATCGCCGCCAGCGCTTCGCTCAGGGTCTCCACGCCCACCACCTGGAGCTTCGTCTTCTCCACGCGCCGCGCGCTGCCGGCCGGCAGCACCACCCGCTGGAAGCCCATCTTCGCGGCCTCCGCGAGCCTCGGCTCCACCTGGCCCACCGCGCGCACCTCGCCCGCGAGCCCCACCTCTCCCAGCACCAGCGTCTTCGCGTCCAACGGCCGGTTCTGCAGGCTGCTCACCAGCGCCGCGCACACCGCCAGGTCGCACGCCGGTTCGCTCAACTGCATGCCGCCCGCCACGTTGACGAACAGGTCGCAGCCCACCAGCGGAATCTCCTCCTTCTTCTCCAGCACCGCCGCCAGCAGCGCCACGCGGTTGCCGTCCACGCCAATCGCCGTGCGCCGCGCCGTGCCGTAGCCCGTGGGCGCCACCAGCGCCTGCACCTCCACCAAGAGCGGCCGGGTGCCGTTGAGCGTGCTGGTCACCACGCTGCCGGACTTGCCCTGCGGACGCTCGGAGAGGAACAGCGCGGACGGGTCCGCCACCTCCACCAGCCCCGCGCCCTTCATCTCGAAGACGCCAATCTCGTTGGTGCTGCCGAAGCGGTTCTTGTGCGCGCGCAACAGCCGGAACGGGTGGCCGCGCTCGCCCTCGAAGTAGAGGACCGTGTCCACCATGTGCTCCAGCACCCGGGGGCCCGCGATGGAGCCCTCCTTCGTCACGTGGCCCACCAGGAACGTGGGCACCCCGCTGCGCTTGGCGAACGCCATCAGCCGGCCCGCCACCTCGCGCACCTGGGTGATGCTGCCCGGCGCGTTGCCCAGCTCCGGCAGGTACATGGTCTGGATGGAGTCCACCACCAGCGCCTGCGGCTTCAGCGCCTCCGCCGCCTGGAGCACCCGGTCCGCGTCCGTCTCCGCGAACAGGTGGATGGCCTCACTCGCCACCCGCAGGCGCTCCGCGCGCATCTTCGTCTGCCGCAGGCTCTCTTCACCCGACACGTAGAGCACCGGCCCGTGCCGCGACAGCTTGTCCAGCGCCGCCAGCAGCAGCGTGGACTTGCCGATGCCCGGGTCGCCGCCCAGCAGCACCAGCGAGCCGCCCACCACGCCGCCGCCCAGGACGCGGTCGAACTCCGTGATGCCCGTGCGCCGGCGGACCTCCGTCTCCGCCGTCACGTCCTGCAGCTTCACCGGCTTGGAGGCGCCCCCGGACGCGCCCCACGCCGGGCGCTTGTCGTCCACCTTCGCTTCGGTCTCCTCCAGGAGCGAGCTCCAGGCCCCGCAGTCCGGACACTTCCCGAGCCACTTCGCCGTCTGGTAGCCGCAGGCCTGACAGGTGTAGTGCGTCTTCGCCTTCGCCATGGGTTGGAGTGTCTACCCCAGACCCCTGACGTTTCGTCGCCCCATGCACATTCGCGCGCCATGCCAGGGGAGCAGGCAAGCATCATGTCGTGGATCAGGTAGCGAGTTGCCCCACAGGGGGGGACAACCCAGTTTCTGGACCACGGGCGACGCGAAACAGCGCGCCCCCCACACAGGGAGAGTGCCATGGGGATTATCGCGTTTCTGGTGATTGGTCTGGTTGCGGGTCTGATCGCGCGCGCCATCATGCCGGGCAACCAGTCGATGGGGCTCATCGCCACCACGCTGCTGGGCATCGCCGGTTCGTTCGTGGGCGGCTTCGTCGGTTCGCTGTTCTCCAGTGACGGTCGCGTGTTCGACCTCCACCCCACGGGCCTGCTGTTCTCCGTCCTGGGTGCGCTGGTGGTGCTGTTCCTCGTGGGGCTCGCCGGCCGCGGCCGTCGCGTCCACGTCTAGTCAGGCAGGGCTCCTCGACCGATGAGGCGGGAGACAGCCAGGGACGTCCGTGTCACGCACGGACGTCCCTTCTGTCTTGCGGGCTTCTCAGAGGGGAAGGGGGACTCGTCAGCCACCTCCGCCAAGAGCGTTGACAATGGCCTCCGGGCCACGCACCGTCGGCCTCCTGACGCCTCCCCAGGAGCCCGCATGTCCGACACCGCCGAGTCCTTCCACGGCCACGCCCACCACGCCGCCCCTGCCCCGGAAGGGGTGACGGTGCGGCACGACTGGTCGCTCGCGGAGGTGAAGGCGCTGTACCAGTTGCCGCTGCTGGACCTGGTGCACAAGGCGCAGACGGTGCACCGGCAGGTGTTCGTGGAGAACAAGGTGCAGCTCTGTTCGCTGCTCTCCATCAAGACGGGCGGGTGTCCGGAGGACTGCGCGTACTGCCCGCAGGCGGCGCGCTACAAGACGGGCGTGAAGGCGGAGAAGTTGATGGCGGTGCCGGACGTGCTGGCCGCCGCGTCGCAGGCCCGTCAGGCCGGGGCCACCCGCTTCTGCATGGGCGCCGCGTGGCGCGAGGTGAAGGACGGTCCGCAATTCGACAGCGTGCTGGAGATGGTGAAGGGCGTGCGGGCCCTGGGCATGGAGGCGTGCGCCACGCTGGGCATGCTGTCCGACAGCCAGGCGAAGCGCCTGCGCGAGGCGGGCCTGTCCGCGTACAACCACAACCTGGACACGTCCCCGGAGCACTACGGCGACATCATCTCCACCCGCACCTATGACGACCGGCTGAAGACGCTCGACCGGGTGCGCGACGCGGGCATCTCCGTGTGCTGCGGCGGCATCATCGGCATGGGCGAGTCCGTGGACGACCGCTGCAACCTGCTGCGCACGCTGGCCAACCAGGAGGTGCACCCGGAGTCGGTGCCCATCAACGCGCTTGTTCCGGTGGAGGGCACGCCGCTGGCGGAGCAGCACCGCGTGGAGACGGTGGACATGGTGCGCACCATCGCCACCGCGCGCCTGCTCATGCCCCAGGCCATGGTGCGCCTGTCCGCGGGCCGCATGCAGATGAATGAAGAAGCGCAGCTCTTGTGCATGATGGCGGGCGCCAACTCGCTCTTCTTCGGGGAGAAGCTGCTCACCACCGGCAACCCCGAGTACACCCAGGACATGGCGCTCCTGGAGAAGGCGGGCATCCGCCCCCTGGAGCCCCGGCAGGACCGGTGAAGTCCACCGCTCCGGTCGCGGACCGCTGGGCGCGCGAGGACCTGGAGGCCCTGTCCGCGAAGGGCCTCCGCCGCGCGCTGGAGCCGCTCGACTCTCCCCAGGGCGCGGAGGTGCGCGTGGGGGACGCGCGGCTGATCAACTTCTCCTCCAATGACTACCTGGGGCTCGCGGCGTCCCCCGCCGTGCGCGCCGCCGTCGCGTCCGCGCTGGAGCGCTACGGCGTGGGCACGGGCGCCAGCCGCCTGGTGGTGGGGGACATGGTGCCGCACCAGCGGCTGGAGGCGCGACTCGCCCGCTTCGAGCGCGCGGAGGCCGTGCGCCTCTTCAACTCCGGCTACGCGGCCAACACCGGCATCCTGCCCGCGCTGGTGGGCCCCGGCGACGCGGTGTTCTCCGACGCCCTCAACCACGCCTCGCTGGTGGACGGCTGCCGGCTGTCGCGCGCGCGCGTCGTCGTCTACCCGCACGCGGACGTGGCCGCGCTCACCCGCGCGCTGGAACAGACGCCCGCGCGGCGCAAGCTGGTCGTCACGGACAGCGTGTTCTCCATGGACGGGGACGTGGCCCCGCTGCGGGAGCTTCTTGCCGCGTGCGAGGCCCATGGCGCCGCGCTGATGGTGGACGAGGCACACGCCACCGGCGTCCTGGGCTCGCGCGGCGCGGGCCTGTGCGAGGCGCTGGGCGTGGAGGACCGCGTGGACCTGCGCATGGGCACGCTGAGCAAGGCGCTGGGCGGGCTGGGCGCGTACGTGGCCACCTCGCGCGCGGTGGCGGACCTGCTGGTCAGCCGCGCCCGGCCGTTCGTCTACTCCACCGCGCTGCCCGCCGCCCTGTGCGCTGGCGCCGGGTGCGCGGTGGACCTGGTGGAGCACGACCCCGCGCCCCGCGAGCGGCTGTGGGGACACATCCACCGTTTCACCGAGGGTCTGCGCGCGCTGGGACTGCCCGCCGAACCCCGGAGCGCCATCTTCCCGGTCATCCTGGGGGAGCCCTCGCGCGCCTTGGAGGCGGCGAAGCGCCTGCGCGAGGCGGGCCTCTTGGTGAAGGCCATCCGCCCGCCCACCGTGCCGGAGGGCACCAGCCGGCTTCGCTTCTGTCTCTCCGCGGCCCATACGACGGGCCACATCGACCTGGCGCTGGAGGCCCTGCGCCGGGTGGGAGTCTCCCGTGGTCCCTGATGCACTCCAGTTCTTCGTCACCGGCACGGACACCGGCGTGGGCAAGACGCAGGTGTCGTGCGCGCTGCTGTCGCTCCTGAAGGACGCGGGCCATGCGCCCCAGGGCTTCAAGCCCTACGAGAGCGGCTGCGCGTCCCTCAAGGCCCCGTCGGACGCGCTCGCCATGCGCGAGGCCGCGGGCAGCACGCTGCCGGTGGACGTCCTCTGCCCGCACCGCTTCAAGGCGCCGCTGGCCCCGGGCATCGCGGCGTCGCGGCTGGGCACGGAGCCGGACTTCCGCGTGACGCTCGCGGCGTGGAAGCAGCTGAAGGGCGGGAGCGTGGTGGTGGAGGGGGCAGGGGGGCTGTTCGTCCCGGTGGATTCGAAGCGCGACGTGGTGGACCTCATCCAGGCCTTCCGCCTGCCCGTGGTGCTGGTGGCGCGCGCGGGGCTGGGCACGCTCAACCACGTGGCGCTGTCGCTGGAGGCGCTGGCGGCGCGCAAGGTGTCCGTGCGCGCGGTGGTGCTGTCGCGCGGAGTGCCCGGACGTGACCTGGCGGAGCGGGACAACCGGCGCTACCTGGAGGCCCGCCACGGGGTGGAGGTGCTGGGGCCCGTGCCGTATGTGGAGGATCCAAAAAAGCGCCAGTTCGCGTTCCGGCGCGCGCTGGCGCCGCTGGTGTCCGAACGCGCGCGGGCCCGATAAATCGGCCTCCGCCGCGTTCGGCGAAAAGGCGCGTGCTACAGGTCGCGCAAGTTTTCGCGTGGTGGTGGCCGTGATCTGGACGTCCCGTTTTTTCCGCGCGAGAAAGCCGGACGAATGGCGGACATCATCGACATCACGCTCCTCGCGGACGTCCGGCGCTTCTTCAAGAAGCTCATTGAACAGCGCGGGCTGTCCTACTTCCTCCAGAAAGACGGTCCGCGCCTGTTCCAGATTGAGCCGACGAAGGTCGAGCTGGTTCTGCGCACCGCGATCCGCACCCGGAACCCGGAACTGCCCGCGCCGCACGAGAAGGCCGTCGAGCACTGCCGCCTGGAGCTGCGCCGCGAGCTGATCCGCCGCGTGGCCAGCGCCATGCTCCAGACGGGGCTGTGAGCCGCTTCTCGCTCCGCACCGCCTTCCCGCGCACCCCCAACCCGCTCTCCCAGGCCGTCGCCGAGCGCCACGCGCGCGGGCTGCCCCTGCTGGACCTGGCGGAGACCAACCCCACGCGCGTGGGGCTGCCCCCACCGGACGTGGACCTCGGGGCCCTCCCCGAGCCCTTCCGCTACACGCCAGAGCCCTTCGGCCTGCCCACCGCGCGCGAGGCCGTGGCCGCGCACCTGCGCCAACGGGGCGCGTCCGTGGAGGCCGCGCACGTCGTCCTCTCCGCCAGCACCAGCGAGGCCTACGGCTGGCTCCTCAAGCTCCTGTGCGACCCGGGGGACCACGTTCTGCTCCCCGCGCCGGGCTACCCGCTGGTGGACGTCCTGGCGCGCCTGGAGGGCGTGCAGGCGCGCTCCTACCGCCTGCCCGCCGTGCACGGCTTCGGCCTGGACGCGGCCCGGGTGGAGGACTGCGTGGACGCCCGCACGCGCGCGGTGGTGGTGGTGAACCCCGGCAACCCCACCGGCCACTTCCTGCACGAAGGCGAGCTCCACGCGCTCGCGGACGTGTGCGCGCGCCACGGCCTGGCGCTCATCTGCGACGAGGTGTTCTCCGACTTCGCGTGGGATGAAGAAGCGGGGCGGGTGACGTCCGTGGCGGGGCGTCCGCTGCCGTGCCTGACGTTCTCGCTCTCCGGCCTGTCCAAGGTGGTGGGCATGCCCGGCCTCAAGCTGGCGTGGCTGCACGTGGGCGGCCCCGCGCACGCGCGCGACGAGGCCCTGGCCCGGCTGGAGGACGTGGCGGACGCGGCGCTGTCGGTGGCCACTCCCGTTCAGCTCGCGCTGCCGGCGCTCCTGGCGCAGGCGCCGCGCTTCCAGCAGGCGCTGCTGGAGCGGGTGAAGGGCAACCGGGAGCGGTTGCTTCGAGCGCGCCCGGCGGACGCCGCGTGGGACGTGGTGCGCTCGCACGGCGGCTGGAGCGCGGTGCTGCGCATCCCCCATCACCCCGGAGAGGAGGCCACCTGCCTGCGGCTCCTGGAGGAGGGGGTGCGCGTGCAGCCGGGCTACTTCCACGACTTCGGCGGCGGTGCGTACCTCGTGCTGTCGCTGCTGCCGACGCCCGAGGTCTTCACCGCCGCCCTGGTGCCGCTCTTGCGCGTGCTCAGTCCGTCGGCGGGTCGATGAGCTGCACCGTCTTGAAGGTGGTGCCCGTCACCTTGAACAGCTCGTAGGGGGAGGGCGCCTCGCCCGTCTCGTTGTTGAAGTTCAGCTCGCCGCTGGCGCCCTTCACGTCGATGACGGCGCCGCCGCGCAGGGCCTCGCGCGCCGCGGTGAACTGCGTGGAGCCCAGGGGGTAGCTGGTCGCCGTCTGGCCGGAAGCGGGCGTCAGCTTCGTGAGCCCCTCCGCGATGCGCGGGCCGGTCACCGGCTGCGGGTTGTTGGTGTCAGCGCCCACCGCGTACGCCGAGCCCAGCGCCACCAGGTACATGGCGTCGTACGCGTGCGCGGTGAAGGAGTACTGCCCGGGGTCCGTGCTGTAGGCCGTGATGAAGCGGTCCGCGAAGAGCTTGTAGGTGGAGTCGTTGGGGCGCGCGGACGCGGGGGCGGTGCCGTACGTGCCCGACAGCTCCGTCTCGACCTCCTTGCGGGAGGTCAGCAGCGTGCGGTCCTTGCTGGCGTCGGTGAGGAACCAGCGGTTGCCGTAGGCCGTGCCCACCTTCGCGTCGATGGCCTCCAGCAGCAGGCGCGAGTTGTCCTCGGGGAAGCCCGCCAGCACCGTCATGTCCGGCTTGAAGGACACCAGCCGGCTCACCGCGCCGCTCACGGCCTCGTTGCGGCTGTACTGCGCGCCCGCGACGTTGTCCTTGTTGGGGATGCGGTTCTGGATGGCGTCGAAGAGGCCCGTTCCGTACGAGTCACTGACGTACGCCACGCCCACCTTGGCCGGAGGGGTGAACGTCACGCCCGGGTCGTTGATGGGCGTGACGCCCTGGAGCACGTTCGCGATGACGCGGCCCTGGAGCACGTCCGAGGGCGTGGTGCGCCAGACCAGGCCCACGCTGCCGCCGTTCTTGTCCGACAGCGTGGTGAACGCGGAGCTTGTGGCCGTGTGGCTCATCAAGAGCACGTTCTTGGGCGTGGTGACCTCATGGATGGCGAGCGTCTGCGCGCTGCCCGCGCTGAAGAGCGCCACCGCGCCCTTGTCGTTCACCATCCAGCCCGCCTGCTTCACCGCCCGGTTCGTGTCCGCGCCGGTGTCGCAGACGTACATGACGAACTGGCGGCCACCCACGCCCTGCGCCTGGTTCACTTCATCCAGCGCCAGCTTCAGGCCGTTGAAGCGCTGCTGTTCAATCTCCGCGTTGCCGCTCGCGTTGGTCAGCGGCAGCGCCGCGCCCAGCACGATGGGGTTCGCCGCGGACGTGGCGCCCACCACCTGGTCGCAGCCCGCGGGCTGCGGCAGGCAGAACCCGGAGGTGCAGACGCTGTTGGCGCCGCAGTCGCTGCTCGTCGTGCACTCGGACAGGCCGCCCGCCGTGGTGAAGCTGCACCCGGACGACAGCAGCGCCATTCCCAACGTCATCATTCCCAGCGCGCGCATCAGAAACGCCCCTCCATGCCGACCCCGGCGCCACGCGGCGCGAGCGTCACGCGGACCTCGCCCTGCGCGGGAGGGCCCTCTTTGGGATACAGGATGATGGCGGTGATGGCCCCCGCGAGCCCCACGCCGAAACCGATGTCCGCGAGCAGCGCCTTGCTCTTGGTGCTGTCCGACAGCCGCTGCTTGTCCGCGAGCGTGCTGGCGGTGTCGAACTGGTCGCGCTGGTCGCGCGCCTGCAGCCCGAAGAGCACGCCCGCGCCCACGCCCAGCACCGCCACGCCGCCCGTGGCGAACGCCGCGATGCGCTGGTTGCGGTAGGACTTGATGGCCCGGTTCAGCTCCGCCTGCTTCTGGCGCTCGCTCTCCTCCTCCGCGCGCCGGGCCGCGGCCTGCTCGGCCTCCGCCTGCTGCCGCGCGGCATCCGCCTCCGCCTCCAGGCGCTTCCTGTCCGCGTCCGCCACCGCCTGCGCCTGGTCCTCGCGGTCCAGTTGCACGCGCAGCCGGTCGATGGCGCGGTTGCTGTTCTTCAAGAGGGCGGGGTCGGTGTCCTCGCTGGAGGACGTGACGTACTGCCGGTAGAAGGTCATCGCCTCGCGGGGCTCGCCCGCGTACTCCAGCGCCACGGCGATGTTGTAGACGAGCCGCGGGTGCGGCTGCGCCTCGTTGGCCTGCTTCAGCGCCTCCGCCGCCTCGCGGTACTTGCCGGCGTCATAGAGGCGTTTGCCCTCCTTCAACAGCGCCTGCACGTTGACCTTGGAGCCACCCCGCTGCGCCAGGGCGGACCCCGGGGCCAGCGCCAGCGCCAGCGCCAGCGACAACACGAAAACCAGTCTCATGGGGCGGGGAGCCTAGCGCCGAACATTCCGGCCGTCGAAGCACTGGCCCCCTGAAAAAGCGCCGGGGCCGCCCCCACCCCTGTAGCAACAGGGAGGAAGCAGCCCCGGACGGGCCTTCAAGAGGCGTCAGACGGCGATCAGCCGTCCAGGCGCGCGATGAGCAGCTTGCGCTGGAGCATCAGGGCCTCGGGGGCCTTGGTGCCCAGCTGCTCGAAGAAGACCTCCTGGCTCTTGAGCTCGGACTTCCACTCGTCCTCCTTGATGGAGGTGGCCTCCTGGATGGCCTCCGCGGGCAGGTCCAGGCCGTTGAGGTTGAGGCCCTGGTCCTGGCGCGGCACCCAGCCCAGCAGCGTCTCCTGCGTGGGGACGCGGCCCTGCACGCGGTTCACGATCCACTCGAGGACGCGCATGTTGTCGCCGAAGCCCGGCCAGATGAACTTGCCGTTCTTGTCCTGGCGGAACCAGTTGACCTGGAAGATCTTCGGCAGCTGCGGGATGGACTTCTGCATGTCCAGCCAGTGCTGGAGGTAGTCACCCATGTGGTAGCCGCAGAAGGGCAGCATGGCCATGGGGTCGCGGCGCACGACGCCCACCTTGCCGGTGGCCGCCGCCGTCGTCTCGGAGCCCATGGTGGCGCCCAGGAACACGCCGTGGGTCCAGTTGAAGGCCTGGAGCACCAGGGGGACGGTGTTGGAGCGGCGGCCGCCGAAGATGATGGCGCTGATGGGAACGCCCATGGGGTCGTTCGCCTTGGCGGACAGCACCGGGTTGTTGCTCATGGGCGCGGTGAAGCGGCTGTTCGGGTGCGCCGCCTTCTCCGTGCTGCCCTTCTTCCAGGGCTTGCCCTGCCAGTCGATGAGCTCCTCGGGGACCTCGCCGTCCTTGCCCTCCCACCAGACGTCGCCGTCCGGCGTGAGCGCCACGTTCGTGAAGAGCGTGTCCTTGGAGATGGTCTCCATGGCGTTGGGGTTGGTCTTGTAGTTGGTGCCCGGCACCACGCCGAAGTAGCCGGCCTCCGGGTTGATGGCGTACAGGCGGCCATCCGGACCCGGGCGCATCCAGGCGATGTCGTCGCCGACGGTTTCAATCTTCCAGCCCGCGTACTCCTTGGGCGGAATCATCATGGCGAAGTTCGTCTTGCCGCACGCGGACGGGAAGGCTGCGGCGATGTAGGTCGTCTCGCCCTTGGGGCTGGTGACGCCCAGGATGAGCATGTGCTCGGCGAGCCAGCCCTCCTCGCGGCCCAGGTAGCTGCCGATGCGCAGCGCGAGGCATTTCTTCCCGAGCAGCACGTTGCCGCCATAGCCGGAGCCGAAGCTCCAGATGGTGTTGTCCTGCGGGAAGTGACAGATGTAGCGGCGGTCCGGGTTCACGTCACCCGTGGAGTGCAGGCCGCGGTTGAAGTCGTCGCTGTCGCCCAGCATGTCCAGCGCGGCCTTCCCCATGCGGGTCATGATCCGCATGTTGAGCACCACGTAGTCGCTGTCCGTCAGCTCCACGCCAATCTTCGTGGAGGCGCCGCCCAGCGGGCCCATGGCGTAGGGCACCACGTACATGGTGCGGCCCTTCATGCAGCCTTCGAACAGCTGGGAGAGCTTCGTGTAGGCGGCCTCCGGCTCCATCCAGTTGTTGGTGGGGCCCGCGTCCGTCTTGTTCGGCGTGCAGATGAACGTGAGGTGCTCGACGCGCGCCACGTCGTTGGGGTTGGAGCGGTGCAGGTAGCAGCCCGGCCGCGTCTTGGGGTTGAGCGGGATGAGCGTGCCGTCCTTCACCGCCTGCTCGGTGAGGCGCTGCTTCTCCGCCTCGGAGCCGTCGCACCAGACGATGCGGTCCGGCTGGGTCATCGCGGCCATCTTGGCCACCCAGGCCAGAAGGGTCGGGTTCTTCGTGGGCGCCTGCTCGGTGGCGGCGGCCGCTTGCGTCGAAGCCATGGAGGTCTCCTCGGGGTGTCTCATTGCGTGGGGTCTTCCCGCATCCCGCGTCGTGCGAGGGGGGGAAACCCTACAGCGGAAGGAACACCAAACCTTCTGGACCAGGGGCCTAAAATCAACCGACGTCCGGCAGTCAACCGGACTTTCGACCGCTCTGGCCTAATTCCACTTATCAGCGCCCGGTCGCCCATCAGTAAACGGCGCGGTGCGGCACACGCTGGCGGCGCGGCGCGCCGTGCCCAGGTTGAGGGGGCGCATCCACACCTATGTCCATCGCCCTCGTCCTGGCCGTCATCGTTGTCGCGTTGGTTCTGTTTTCCATTGATTCCATCCCCATCGAGTTCACCTCGCTGGTGGTGGTGTGCCTGCTGGCGCTGTCCGGGGTGCTGACGCCCGCGCAAGCGTTCGAGGGCTTCAGCAACGACACCGTCATCTTCATCTTCACGCTGCTGGCGATGACGCAGGGGCTGGCCGCGACGGGCGTGGTGCAGATGGTGGGGCAGCGGATGGCGTTCTTCGCGCGCTTCGGCCACCAGGCGTTCGTGCTGGCGATGATGGGCGTGGTGGCGGTGTTCTCGGCGTTCATCTCCAACACGGTGACGACGGCGGCCTTCCTGCCGGTGGCCATTGGCGCCGCGCAGCGGGCGAAGGTGCCGCGCAGCAAGGTGCTGCTGCCCTTGGCGTACGCGTCCATGCTGGGCGGCACGGTGCTGCTCTTCGGCACGTCCACGAACCTGGTGGTGTCCGCGGCGCTGAAGCGGCAGGGGCTTGCGCCCATTGGCGTGGCGGAGCTGGCGCCGGTGGGGCTGCCGGTGGTGCTCATGGGCATCGCGGTGGTGGTGCTGCTGGGACGGTGGCTGCTGCCCGCGCGCGAGGGCAAGCCGGGCACGGAGGGCTTCACGCTGCGCGACTACCTCACGGAGGCGGTGGTGCCCGGGGACTCGCGCTATGTAGGCCAGCCGCTGTCGGACATCAGCGAGGGCCTGGGCCTGCGCGTGATTGGCGTGGTTCGCGACGGCGAGACACTCAACGCGAAGCCGTCCTACGTGCTGACGGGCCAGGAGCGGCTGTTGGTGGAGGGCAGGCGCGAGGACATCCTGCGGGTGAAGGATCTGCAGGGGCTCGCGCTGCGGCCGGACGTGCGGCTGTCGGACGCGGAGCTGGAGGGGCCGGAGTCGATGCTCGCGGAGGTGGGCGTGCCGCCCGGCAGTGCGCTGGTGGGGCGCAGCCTGAGGGAGACGCTGTTCGTGGAGCGCTTCGGGCTGGTGGCGCTGGGGCTGCACCGCCGGCCCGGCATCCAGCGGCTCACGAAGCTGCAGCTGCTGGGGCGCGCCCGGGAGGAGCACTCGCTGTCCACGCTGCCCCTGTCCGTGGGGGACGTGCTGCTCTTGCGCGGCCCGCGGCAGAAGGTGGCGGAGCTGGCCCCGGGCCACACCCTGATGGTGCTGGAGGGCCACGAGTACGAGCCGCCGCGCTACGCGAAGGCGCTGCTCGCGGTGCTCATCTTCCTGGGCGCGCTGGCGGCGGGCTCGTTGGGCTGGGTGCCGCTGTCGCTGGCGGGGCTCGCCGGCATGCTGCTGATGATCGCCACCGGGTGCGTGGACGCGCGCACCGCGTTCCGCGTGGACTGGCGGGTGGTGCTGCTCATCGGCTCCATGATGGCGCTGGGGCTGGCCATGGAGGTGAGCGGCGCGGGGGAGTTCATCGGCGACCACGTGGCCCGGCTGGGCGCGTACGGCGGGCCCCGCGCGGTGCTGGCGCTGCTGATGGTGCTGACCATCGTGCTGTCGGCGCCCATGAGCAACCAGGCCGCGGCGCTGGTGGTGCTGCCGGTGGCGCTCAACGCGGCGACGCAGCTGGGCGTGGACGTGCGCCCCTTCGCCATGGGCATCACGCTGGCGGCCAGCTGTTCCTTCATCACCCCGCTGGAGCCCAGCTGCGTGCTCGTCTACGGGCCCGGGCACTACCGGTTCACCGACTTCTTCCGGCTGGGCACGCCGCTGACCGCGGTGCTGGTGGTGTTCCTCGTCTTCGCCGTCCCCGTGGTGTGGCCCTTCCACGTGGGGGCGTGAGCCGCTCCTTCAGTGGATGGCGGCGCGCAGCCCCACGTCCGCGAGGACCCGCGACTCCTGCGCGAGCAGGTGCTGCAGGCGCGCGTCCACGGCGGCCTCGTCCCCGTTGGACGCGGTGACGGCCAGGCGGTGGAAGAGGGACTGGTGGCCGTCCTCGGACTGGGCCAGCTCGCCGTAGAAGCGGGCGAGCGCCGGGTCGGTGAGCCCCTCCGCGAGCAGGGACAGCCGCTCGCACGAGCGCGCTTCGATGATGGCGGCGACGAGCAGGCGGTCCACGCGCCGCTCCGGGGCGGGCGTGCGCACGTGCTTCTGCAAGCCCTGCGCGTACGGGTCTCCGGCGTCCTTGGTGAGCGTGAGGCCGCGCGCGGCCATCAGGTCCAGCACGCGCGCCAGGTGGGCGCTCTCCTCGCGGGCCAGGCGCGCCATCTGCGACGGCAGGCCCGGCAGGTCCGGGTAGGCCTGGAGCATGGACAGCGCGTTGGCGGCGGCCTTCTTCTCGCAGTGGGCGTGGTCCACCAGCACCGCGTCGAAGTTCGCGAGCGCCAGCGGCAGCCAGCCGGGGTCGGTGGGCGCGTGGAGGATGACGGGGCCCGCTCCGGAGAGGGGACGGCGGGAGGGCGTGGGGCGGCTGCTCATTTCGAAGGCGGACTGTAGGGCATCCGCCGGGCGCCGCGCGCGGGTGTCGTGCGGCGCTCTCAAGCCCGCTTCCTCCCGGAACATGCCGGCCCGGACACGGTGAGGGGCCGCCCACCGTGTCCGGCGCCGGGCCGCGCTACAGCGGCGGGTTCGTGCCCTCTTTCGACGCGAGCAGGGTGACCACGTAGTCGTCGCCCTCCTGCGCCTCGTTGGCGATGAAGACGGAGCCCGGCCACGTGCGCAGCCCGTTCATCAGGAGGGCCCCGTGGTCCGCCTGGGCCCGGTGCACCAGCTCCACGCGGCAGAGCGTGGCGCGGCACTCCAGCGACTTCACGCGGGAGGTGGCAGGCAGGTGCGCGCGGAACGCGTCGTCGAGCGTCCGGGACGCTCTCGCGCTCCAGTCTCCGTCCACCGGCTCCGCGGCGAACGCGTTGAACACGCGGGTGCGCGACTGCTCGAACGAGGCCGGTGGCGGGCGGATGGGCGGAGGCGGGGGCACGTCTTCGCCGGAGTCCTCCGCCGCGGCGGCTTCACCGGAAGGGGCCGCTTCCGCGGGGCCGGGCCGTGCGTGGGGCGCCGCGGACGGGCGCGCGGCGTTGGCGGCCCACAGGCGCATCGCGGTCTCCGCGGCGGCGCGGCGGTCCGCGAGGTTCGCGTCGGTGCTCGCGTTGGCGCGGCGCACCTGGGCCCGCAGCTCCTCCATCGCCTCGTCGGAGGCGCGCTGGTGGCTGGCGAGCGTGAGCCCCACGCCCGCGATGGCGGCGGTGTTGACGATGGCGAGGACGGTCTGGAGCCTGGAGGACATCGGGGCGCTCGCGGGGCTTCGGGGTGAGGAGAAAAGGACCGCGCGAAGGGGAGGAATGTGAAGCCTTCGCGCGGCCCCGCGCTTCATCAGTCGATGGTGAAGCCGCCGAGGATGCCGCCCGACTGCAGGCCGCAGCGGAAGACGATGGCGAAGTCCTCCCACACGTAGCGGTCACCCGTGTTGATGGTCTGCCACGCCATGGGGCCCGCCACCGTGTACGTGGCCGTGCCCAGGTGCGCGCCGTTGCCCACGCCGTTGACCGTGGTCGTCTCGCACCAGCTGTTGTTGCCGTAGATCTGCACCGTCGTCGGGTGGTAGCCGGTCGTCCACATGGGCACGGAGGCGATGGCCAGACGCGTCGTCGTACAGTTGTTGACCAGCCCGGAGTAGCTGTGGACGTTGAAGCACGCCGCGTCGGACGCATACGCGGCCTTGAACGCGATGCCCGGGTAGTACTGCCACGCGGCCGCGGTCCCCGCGCTCAACGCCACCACACCGAACGCGCACACCTTCGCCAACGTCTGGAAACGCTTCATCGAACTGCTCCCGTGGGATGCGGCGGTGATTGGGGCCGCCGGGCACGCGAACGCGCGCCGCGCTCCCAGGGAGCAAGCGCCATGCCCTGGTCGGGGCTGGCGTGTTTTCAATTGTTTACATGTCTTTTTGGCAGTCCCAGTTGTCCCGGGAGCAACAGGCGTGTGTTGCCTGCGTTGCTCCGGGGACTACTCCACCAGCACGAGCCGCTGGGTGCGGCCGGCGTGGTAGCCCACCTTGCGCGCGATGCGGGCGGTGCTCTCGTCGCGCTCGTCGACGCGCATGGCGAGCCGGGGCAGCGAGGACAAGAGGTGCCGGGAAATCTGCCCCAGGCACAGCGTGGCGTGGCCCTGGCGGCGGCGGGACGGGGGCGTGTACATGCCCTCCAGCTCCGCGCCGAACTGCGAGCGGCAGCCGATGTCCACCTTGAACACGAGCTCGCCGGCCTCCTCCAGCACGTAGGTGCGGCGCTGGCGCACGCGCTGGAGGACGCGGGCCTCGTAGTGGGCGGGGTCCTCGGACAGCGGGTCCCGCTCGAAAATCTCCCGCACGTAGCCCTGGGCCAGGGGCACCAGGCGGGGCACGTCCTCTTCGCGGGCCAGGCGCAGGGTGGGGTTGGTGAAGGGGCCCAGGTCGTCCGCGGAGACGCTGAACAGCTTCTGGGTGCGGGACAGGCGCGGCTTGCCTTCACAGAGGCTGCGCACCAGCGCGTCCACGGAGGCCTTGTCTCCCACGGTGGAGCGCAGCTTGAGGTTGGCGGCGAGCGCGTCCGCGATGACTCCGGTGGCGCTGGCGTCGCTGGCGCTGGGCACCACCAGCCCGCCCTCGCCGCCCACGAAGACGGCCGCGGTGAGGACG
This sequence comes from Corallococcus sp. CA049B, assembly GCF_003611685.1. Taxonomy (NCBI): domain Bacteria; kingdom Pseudomonadati; phylum Myxococcota; class Myxococcia; order Myxococcales; family Myxococcaceae; genus Corallococcus; species Corallococcus sp. CA049B. The sequence goes on from NZ_RAWC01000155.1 coordinate 20,521, forward strand.
CCGCTGTCGAAGCGGCCGTGGAAGGAGAAGGCCGCCTGGCGCTCCGGCGCCGCGATGCCGAACTCCTCCAGCAACCCCAGCAGGTAGAGATTGTGGATGGGATCCTTCGCCAGGAGCGCGCGCAGGGCGTCCGTGTGGGAAGGCGCGAGCTGTTCGACGGTGACGGGCATGCGCGGAGGGCCGAAGGGGGCCTGAACCTTACGCGCAACCCGACCTCACGGGCCAGCGTCCCCGGGCACGGTGAACCGGAAGGGATGGAGCACGGTCGCGGACCCTCCCAGGTGGGGGGCCGGGAAGCGCGCGTCCAGGAGCGAATCCAGCACGCACGCCTGCACCATGGGGTCCGGGATGGAGCTGGAGACGAGCTCGCCCCGGGTCATCTTCCCCTCGGAGCCCTCGCCCTCCACGGTGAAGCGCAGCTTTACTTCGTGTGTGCCCCGGTTGCGTTGTGCGGCGTCCTGGAAACATTGCTGCACGAGCGGAGTCACGGCCTGGATGGCCAGGCGCAGGTCCTCCGCGTCGATGCGGCCGGAGGAGGCCTCCACCACCGGCTCCACCACCTCCACGCGGCGCGGGTCGGAGGCATCGAAGTCGTCGCGAGGCGGCGGGGCTCGGGGGAGCTCGCGCAC
>NZ_RAWC01000156.1:0-20982 GCF_003611685.1 Corallococcus sp. CA049B
GTTCAGCTGGAACTTGAACCCCACCCAGTCATGGCTCGCGTTCCACAACACCACCGGCAGGAAGCACAGCAACCCGAGCCCCGCCGTCACCCACGCCCCCGCCGGCAATCGCCGAGCCCGCAGCGCCGCGACCATGAACGCCAGCCCCAGCAGCACGGACGGATACTTCGACAACAGCGCCAGTCCACACGTCAGCCCCGCCAGCACCCACTTCTCGCGGTAGAGCGCCCACAACCCCAGCGCCCAGAACAGCAGCATGGGCGAATCCGGCGTGGCCCAGACTCCGGAGAGGATGCCCACCGGCACCGCGCTCCATAGCGCCAGCGCCCGCCAGGCCGCGTCCCTGGACCGGTACACGTCCAGCGCCAGCCCCCACACCGCCACGCCCGTCCCCAGCCCGCACAGGAGCGCTGTGCCCCGGATGCCCAGCGCGGCGATGAGCCACGCCACCATCGGCGGATGGTCGAAATATCCCCATGCGAGATGCCGGGCCCATTGCCAGTAGTAGGTTTCGTCGAAGTAGACGTCCGTTCCCAGCGCCAGCGCGAGCCGCACCCCCACGCCCAGCCCCACCAGGACGAGGCACGTCTTCATTCCCGGGCCGGGGCTGGAGTGGGCGGACGCACGCACGCCCCTGGACAAAGCGCACCAAAGGGCCGTTGGCCAGCGGGGAGTGAGACCATTTCAGCTTGCCCCCGCGAACCCAGGCTCACAATGTGAAGGGCCGCGCAGCCGCTGCACACCGGGAGCACCCCATGGACGACCATCCCCCCTCCGCCCATACCAACCGTCTGGCCCAGGAGCCGTCGCCGTACCTGCGCCAGCACGCCACGAATCCCGTGGACTGGTACCCCTGGGGGGACGAAGCCCTGGCCCGCGCCCGCGCGGAGAACAAGCCCATCCTGCTCTCCGTGGGCTACTCCGCGTGCCACTGGTGCCACGTCATGGCCCACGAGTCCTTCGAACACCCGGACATCGCGCGCCTGATGAACGAGGGCTTCATCAACATCAAGGTCGACCGCGAGGAGCGCCCCGACCTCGACCAGATTTATCAGGGCGTCGTGCAGCTCATGGGGCAGGGCGGTGGCTGGCCCCTCACCGTGTTCCTCACCCCGGACCTGCGCCCCTTCTACGGTGGCACCTACTTCCCGCCCTCGGACCGCTACGGCCGGCCCGGCTTCCCGCGCCTGCTCTCCGCGCTGCGCGACGCCTGGGAGAACAAGGCGGACGACATCGAGGAGCAGGCCAAACGCTTCCAGGAGGGCCTGGGCGAGCTGTCCACCCACGGCCTGGACGCCGCGCCCGCGCACCTGTCCGCGGAGGACATCGTCGCCATGGGCCAGTCCATGCTCAAGCGCATGGATCCGGTGAACGGCGGCTTCGGCGGCGCCCCCAAGTTCCCCAACCCCATGAACGTGGCGCTGCTCCTGCGCGCATGGCGGCGCGGCGGCGGGGAGCCCCTGAAGGCCGCGGTGTTCCGCACGCTGGAGCGCATGGCCCTGGGCGGCATCTACGACCAGCTGGGCGGCGGCTTCCACCGCTACTCCGTGGACGAGCGCTGGCTGGTGCCCCACTTCGAGAAGATGCTCTACGACAACGCCCAGCTCCTGCACCTGTACTCGGAAGCGGAGCAGGTGGAGTCACGGCCGCTCTGGCGCAAGGTCGTGGAGGAGACCGTCGAGTACGTCCGCCGTGAGATGACCGACCCGGCCGGCGGCTTCTACGCCACGCAGGACGCGGACAGCGAAGGCGAAGAGGGGAAGTTCTTCGTCTGGCATCCCGAGGAGGTCCGCGCGGCCCTGTCCGTGGGCCAGCAGGCGGACACCGTGCTGCGCCACTTCGGCATCAAGCCCGGCGGCAACTTCGAGCACGGCGCCACGGTGCTGGAAGTGGTGGTCCCCGTGGAGCAGCTCGCGAAGGAGCAGGGCCGCCCCGTGGAGGCGGTGGAGAAGGAGCTGGCGGAAGCGCGCCGCGTCCTCTTCCTCCTGCGCGAGCAGCGCGTGAAGCCGGGCCGCGACGACAAGATATTGGCGGGATGGAACGGGCTGATGATCCGCGGGCTCGCGCTGGCCTCGCGCGTGTTCGACCGGCCGGACTGGGCGAAGCTCGCGGCGGACGCGGCGGACTTCGTGCTCGCGAAGATGTGGGACGGCAAGCGGCTCTTGCGCTCGTACCAGCACGGCCAGGGCCGCATCGATGGCTTCCTGGAGGACTACGGCGACTTCGCCTCCGGCCTCACCGCGCTCTACCAGGCCACCTTCGACGCGAAGTACCTGGACGCGGCGGACGCGCTCGCGCACCGCGCGGTGGAGCTGTTCTGGGACGAGGAGAAGCAGGCGTACCTGTCTGCACCTAGGGGACAGAAGGACCTGGTGGTGGCGGCCTTCTCCCTCTTCGACAACGCCTTCCCGTCCGGCGCGTCCACGCTGACAGAGGCGCAGGTGACGCTCTCCGCGCTCACCGGCGACGTGTGCCACCTGGACCAGCCGGAGCACTACGTCGCCAAGCTGCACGACCAGCTGGTGCGCAACCCCATGGGCTACGGCCACCTGGGGCTCGCGGCGGACTCGCTGGTGGACGGCGCGTCCGGCGTCACCTTCGCGGGGACTCGCGAGGCCGTGGCCCCGCTGCTGGCCGCCGCGAACCGCACCTACGCGCCCGTGTTCTCCTTCGGCTGGAACGACACGGGCTCGGCTCCGCCCGCGCGCCTCCAGGAGCTCTTCGCGGGACGCGATCCGGTGGAAGGGAAGGGCGCCGCGTACCTCTGCCGCGGCTTCGTCTGCGAGCGGCCCGTCACGGAAACAGGCCTGCTCGCGGAGCGGCTGGTGGCGGCCCCGGGCCACTGACGCGGCCACGGGGACGCGGCACTGTGACTACTTCACGTCCGTGACCTGCAGCGAACCGATGAGGGGCGTGATCTCCGCGTTCCCCTCGTAGCCCACGTAGAAGTGGGTGGCGTCCGCGACGGGCTGGTTGAACGTGGGGTCCAACTGGGTCCACTCGCCCACGTAGGCCTCCACCCATTCGTGCCAGTACAGCGCGGGCACGCCGTCGGAGTTCACCATGTAGATGACGCCGTCCACTCGGCGCGCGGGGATGCCGGACGCGCGCAGCATGGCCACCGTGAGCAGCGAGTGCTCCGTGCAGTCGCCCTTCTTCTGGCGCAGCACGTCCGTGGCCCGGTCCGCGCTGGCGCCGTAGTCCTTCTGCAGGTTGCTGTACACCCACGCGGACAGCATCCGCGCCGCCGTGTACGCGTCCTTCTCCTCGCGGATGATGCTCTTGGCCTGCGCCTTGATGGCCGGCGCGTCCGCCTCCACCGCGAGCGTGGACTTGAGGTTCTCCCCCTTGTCGGGGTCCGCCACCGGCCGCGCCACGCGGCCCTTGGGCGAAGGCGGCGCCGCCAGCAGCGTCACCTCCACGCGGCCGTCCGGCAGCCGCTGGTACTTCTGCCGGTACGTGTCCTGCTGGAACTTCTCCGGCAGGTTCTTCATCACCAGCTTCACCTGGCCGGGGACCTCGCGCGCCTTCGCGGGCAGCGGCTTGGGCAGCACCACGCGCGTGAGGCCGAAGACCTCCACCAGGTCCATCCGCTTCGCCACCGACTCGGACTCGGCCCGCGCCTGCATCGTCTGGCCGAAGTCCACCCGCACCATCTTGCCGTCCGTCGTCAGGAAGGCCGCCACCGGCACCTTCTCCTTCTCCGACAGCGTGCTCACCCGCGACAGCTTCACCTTCACGCCGCCCAGCATCTGCTCTTCCGGAGCCTCCACCGTGGTGACGGTGCGGTAGGTCTCCAGGTCCGTGCCGTCCAGCGTGGAGCCCTCCACCTTCTGGCCGCGAAGCAGCGCCACGCGCGCCTGGTCCGCGTCCTCAATCGTCTCCTTGGGCAGCGGCATGGGCTTGAGCACTTCATCCGGCTGGCCCGGGCGCTTGCGCACCACGCGCAGGGAATCCCCCGTCACGGTGCCCACCAGCTCGTTGTCCCCGCCGTCGCCCTTCTGCGTGACGGTGAAGGACAGCAGCCTGCCGCCCGGCTTCGCTTCGTAGACGCGCACCTCGCGGTGCACGCGCTCCGACACGCGCGTGCCCACCTGCGCCTTGAAGATGAGCTCGTTGATGCTCTGGGCCTTGTTGCCCGGCAGCACCGTCAGGTCGGTGAAGAACCAGCCCACCTTCTTGTCCATCAGGTACAGGCCGAAGTACTCGCCGCCCTTGGGGCGCGGGGCCTTCAGCGCGTCGGAGAGCAGCTCCTGGGCCGGCGGGGCCTGGGAGGTCTTCGCCTGGGCCTTGGCCGCCGCGGCCTTCACCTGGTTCTTCAGCGCGGGGGCCTGGGCCCAGGCCGCGGAGGGCGCCCCTGTCAGCAGGGCGAGCAGGCTCAACAATCCCAGACGGGTGCGTCGCATCGGTCGGTTCATGGAAGGCATCTGCTCGCTCTTGATGGGAATTACAGGCGCTTGGTCAGGATGATGAGGTCATCACCCTGCTTGTAGAAGTCGCGGATGCGCGCTTCCTCGCCGTACTTCATGGACGCGTAGAAGCCGCGCGTGGGGCCGTAGGCCTCCGTGGCGCTCGTCTCCACGCGGATGAGCCGCGCCTTGCGGCGGCGCAGGTCGCCTTCCATGGAGGACACCAACTGCGCGCCAATGCCCTGGCCGCGAACTTCCGGCGCGGAGGCAATCCAATACAGGTCGAACGCGTGCTCCGTCATCGGCGTGGGGCCGTAGCAGCAGTAGCCCACCAGCCCGCCGCCGTCCTGCCCGCGGTCCGCCACGAGGATGGAGTAGTCCCGGTTGCCCGCGGTGAGCGCGGTGTCAACCAGCTCGATGGCGCAGTCCTGCTCCTCCTGCGAGAAGGTTTCGATTCGCCGGATCAACGCGGCGAGCGGTTCCCGGTCCTTTCTTTCGAGTGTGCGGATTTCCATGGGCTCTTTCGAGAGCGACCTCCACGATTCGCGAGGCCAGGGTCGCGTAGTCCATGCCGGCGGCCTGCGCCGCCTTCGCGAACCCCGCGCCCGGGTGCAGGTCGCAGTTGGGGTTGATGTCGATGACGTACGGCACACCCTCGGGCGACACCCGAAGGTCCACGCGTCCATAGTCCTGGCAATCCAGCGCTGCAAATGCTTCCAGCGCCGTCTGGATGCAACGCGCTTCCTGCACTGCGTCGAGCCGGCAGGGCCCCGTGGGCGAGTCCCGGTACTCCGGTGACTCCGCCTCCCACTTGGCCCGGTACGACACGATGTTCGGCCGGTCGTCGAACGCGCGACCGAAGTGGATCTCCGTGAGCGGCAGCGCCTGACGTGGGCTGTTGCCCAACAGCGGAACGTAGACCTCGCGTCCCGGGATGAACTGCTCCACCAGCGCGGGCTGATGGAAGGTGCGCAGCACGGACTCGCACGCCCGCACGAGCGCCGAGCGCTCCGTCACCACGGAGTCGAAGTCCATGCCCACGCTGGCGTCCTCGCGCGCGGGCTTCACGATGAGCGGCCACGGCAGGTCCACCGCCAGCGCGTCCTCGCGCTTCTTCACCACGAAGGAGGCGGGGGTGGAGACGCCGTGGGCGCGCAGCACGTCCTTGGCCTTGGGCTTGTGCAGCGCCAGCCCCAGCGACAGGGCGGACGAGCCGGTGTACGGCAGGCCCAGCGCGTCCAGGAGGCAGGGGACGGCCATCTCTCCGCGGCTGTCGGCGGCCAGCGACTCGCAGAGGTTCACCACGAGGTCGGGCTGGAGGAAGCGCAGGGCCTCCACGAAGTCCAGCCGGTCTCCTTCGATGGCGAGCGGCTCGGCGACCACGCCGTCCCGGCTCAGCGCGTGGGCCAGGCTCTCGGCCACCCGGACCACGTCCTCGCGGGCTTCGCGCCCGGGGTCATCCTCGAGGAGGTCGTGGTCACGATTGTGCAGCAGGATGATGTGCATTCGGAGTGCCCCGAGGGTTAGCACGTCCCCACGGACCTTCCCAGCCTGTGGCGTGGTGGCCGGTCGGTCCCTCACAGGGCTACCGCCTGCCAGGGTATGCGCTACGGTGGGTGACCCGTTGGAGCGGGAGTCGGCCACCCCCGGCTTCAGCTCCCAACAAGGACGACATGCGGATTCGCGACCCCATTCACGGCGTCATCCCGGTGAGCGACCCGGAGAAGGCCGTCATCGACAGTCGCTTCTACCAACGCCTGCGCTACGTGCGGCAGCTGGGCTTCGGGGACATGGCCTTCCCCGGCGCCACCCACACCCGCCATGCCCACTGCCTGGGCGCCATGTACGTCGCCTCGCGCGTCTTCAACGCCGTGGCCAGCCGCTCCGAGCTGCCGGACGATGTGCGTGAACATTTCTGCACCGCCGTACGCCTCGCGGTGCTCTGCCACGACCTGGGGCACATGCCCCTGTCGCACGCGTCCGAGCGCATCGCGCCCCGGCGGTCGCTGCTGCGGCTGCCCGGCTGGCTGGACTCCGTGGCGGAGGGGGAGCAGGCGACCCACGAGGACTACACGGCGAAGCTGCTGCTGGACAGCTCGCTGACGGACATCATCCAGAAGGAGTTCGGCCCGCGCGGCATCACCGCCATGGGGGCGGTGGCGCTGATTACGGGCGCGAAGCCGCCCAAGGATCCGGGCTTCACGTACAAGGGCGTGGACTGGACGCCGCTCTTGCGCGCCATCGTCTCCGGTGAGCTGGACGCGGACCGGATGGACTACCTGCTGCGCGACTCGTTCTACACGGGCGTGAACTACGGCCGGTACGACATGGATTGGATCGTCTCCAACCTGAACCCGGCGGTGAAGGACGGGCGCGCGGTGCTGGCCCTGTCGCGCGCGGCGGCGTTCGCGTTCGAGGACTTCCTGCTCAGCCGCTACCACATGTTCGTGTCGGTGTACCTGCACCACACGTCGGTGAACTTCGACCACATGCTGCGCCGGTACTACGAGGAGACGCCCGGCGAGTTCGAGATCCCCCACGACCCGGAGGCCTTCCTCCTCTGCGACGACGCGGCGCTCTGGTACACGCTGCGCCGCTCGAAGAACCGGTGGGCGGAGCGCATCAGCCGCCGGCAGGGCTTCAAGCTGCTGGCGCAGTTCACGGAGCGCGACACCGGCTACGACCTGGAGGTGCTCAACAGCGCGCTCACCAGCGGTGGCTTCGAGCACTACACGGTGCTGTCCAAGGGAGCGCTCAGCAAGTACGTGGGGTCCTCCGGGGGCGGCGGCAACCCGGGGCTGTTCATCCTGGACGTGTCCACGGGGAGGCTGACGGAGGTGGCGCGCTACACGCCGCTCTACCAGCGCTACAGTGGCGCGGTGCGACTGACGCGGCTCTATGTCCGGCCGGACCAGGCGGAGCGGGCGCGCGAGATGATGGGCCGGCTGCTCGGCCAGACGACGCAACCCTGAAGGACGACGGTGCAACCATGAGCGAGCCCCTTCCCGGCATGGGCCTCTTCGCGCCCCACACCCCCGTGGAGCCCCGGCCCTCCTCGGTGGTCATCCTCTACCGCCGCGCGCACTCCGGCGTGGAGGTGTTCTGGGTGAAGCGCGAGCGCGCGCTCACCTTCGCGGGCGGCTTCCAGGCCTTCCCCGGCGGCAAGCTGGACAAGGACGACCACGAAGTCCCCGTGCAGGGCGCCCAGGGAGAAGAGGCCGCGCTGCGCTCCGCGGCGGCGCGAGAGCTGTTCGAGGAGGCGGGCGTGCTGGTGGCGGAAGGCGCGGGCGCGCTGTCTCCCGAGACGCTGGAGGAGGGGCGGGCGGCGCTGCTCGCGGGCACGGCGAAGTGGAGCGAGTGGTTGGTGCGCCACGCGCTGTCGCTGCGCGCGGAGGACCTCAAGCCCGCGGGGCGCTGGGTGACGCCGCCGTCCGTCCCGGTGCGCTTCGACACGCGCTTCTACCTGGTGGAGCTGCCGGAGGGCGCGGCGGCGAGCATCATCCCGGGCGAGCTGACGGAGGGCGCGTGGATCCGCCCGGAGGACGCGCTGTCGCGCTGGAGTGACGGCACGGCGCTCCTGCATCCGCCCGCGCAGCACGCGTTGCAGGTGCTGTCGGAGTTCACGGACGAAGCGGACGCGCGCGCGAAGCTGTGCACGCCGCCGTACTGCCCGGGCTTCGTGGCCCAGCGCATCGAGTTCCAGCGCGGCGTGCGCGTGGTGGCGCTGGAGACGCCCACGCTGCCTCCGGCGACGCACACCAACGCGTACGTGCTGGGCACGGGCGACCTGCTCATCGTGGACCCCGGTTCGTCGGACGTGAAGCAGTACGCGAAGCTCCTGTCACTGGTGGCGGGCCTGAAGGCGGAGGGCGCGCGTCCGGTGGCGGTGGTGCTCACGCACCACCACGGCGACCACGTGGGCGGGGCGTTCGCGGTGAAGGAGCGGCTGGGCATCCCGCTCTGGTGCCACGCGCGCACGGCGGACCGCCTGGACTTCACGGTGGAGCGGCTGCTGGAAGACGGCGATGTGCTCAACCTGGACGGGCCGATGGTGCAGCGCTGGCATGTGCTGCACACGCCGGGGCACGCGCGCGGGCACTTGTGCCTGGTGGACTCGCGCAGCAAGGCGGCCATCGTGGGGGACATGGTGGCGAGCGTGGGCTCCATCGTCATCGACCCGCCGGAGGGCAACATGGTGGAGTACCTGTCGCAGCTGAAGCGGCTGCGCGACTGGCCCGTCACCACGCTGTACCCCGCGCACGGGTCGCCGGTGCCGGACGGCCCGGGCAAGCTGAACGAGTACCTGCGCCACCGCGCCCAGCGAGAGGCCCTCATCCTGGAGGCCGTACCCGCGTCGGGCGCGACGCTCGCGGAGGTGGTGGCCACGGCCTACGCGGACACGCCGCCGCTCATGCACCCGGTGGCGGAGCGCAGCGCCCTGGCCTCATTGGAGAAGCTGGTGGCGGAGGGCCGCGTGCGCGAGGACTCCTTCACCTGGTTCCGCGTCGGGCCTGGTTAGAAGCTGCCCATCAGGCCCAGGTGCGGGCCCTTGCTGCTGTAGGTGGCCACGGGCATCAGGCGCACGGTCGGAGCGGGGGCCTCATGCATCTCGGCCTCCTTGCGCAGGGCATTGGCGTGGGACAATTCGAAGCCCGCGCTCGCGCCCACCACCGGCAGGATGAAGAGGGCGGCGTTGAGGGCCGGGGGCGCCTCGGTGCCTCCGCTGTTCACCAGCGTGAGCGCCAGGAACGTCGCGCCCCAGCCCACCATGCTCCCGGCCACCGCCGCGCCCACCCGGCCGCGCCCGCCCATGAACCGGCCGCCCGCGTAGGTGCCCACCGGGATGCCGATGATGCCTCCCGCCGCGGCGCCCGCGACGGCCATCACCAGGCACTCGTCACAGCCCACCGTGGCGGAGCCCAGCAGGTACCCCACCGAGCCCAGCACCGTCGCGCCCACGACGCCGCCCGCCGTGCCGCCCAGCACCTCCACCGCCACGCGCGGCACCGGGTCCTGCGCGGCGGGCGCGGCCTTCACGGAGGGCAGCGCCTGGGAGGGGACGGAGGTGCGCGCCGGGACCTCGTCACCGGAGGTGACGTCCGGCGGCGGAGGCACGTCCTGGTCCGGCGCGCCCACCAACGGTGGCGGCGTGAGGCTCCCGGCGGGAGCCTGCGCTGGCTCGGAGGGGGCCTCCTGGGCCGAGGCCAGGCCCGATACGAGCAGCAGTGCGAGGAGTGTGGTCAGACGTGTGCGCTTCACCAGGACGTGAGGCTACCGCAACGGCTGCGTCGGCGTCGCGCTGTCACCGGAGGTGGGCGTCTCCTCGCGAGGCCGGCGGCGCAGGGCCCGGTAGACGAGCGGCGCCACGGCCAGCAGCGCCTGCGGCACCAGCGACAGCGCGTCCGGATACAGGCCCAGCATGTCCACGTAGATGAAGCGCACCGGCACCAGCGGCAGCGCGCCCACCTCCTGGAGCGAGTGGAGGCCCTTGCCCAGCAGCATCACCGCCGTCACCACCATCACCACCGTGGAGAGACTGAAGAGCGTCTTCATGGGCAGCCGGTAGCCCATGCGGTTGATGAAGAGCACCAGCACCCCCAGCGCCACGATGCCCGCCACCACGCCCCAGACCACGCCCGCCGCGGAGTCCACCGCCAGGCCCTGGAGGAAGATGGCCGTCTCGAAGCTCTCACGCAGCACGGACGTGAACGCGATGACGAACAGGCCCACCGTGCTGCCCCGGCCCAGCGCGCCCTGCATCTTCTGGCGCAATTCGCCCATGAAGTGGCTCACGTTCGCGCGCGCGTTGAGCCACAGCGCCGCGTACAGCAGCATGCCCACCGCCACCAGCGCGGTGACGCCCTCCAGCCACTCGCGCTGCGCGCCCGCCAGGAGCTTGCGCCCCACGATGTACGCGAGGGCGCCCGCGATGAGCGCGGACACCCAGCCCGCGTGCACCACGCGCACCTGGTCCATGGCCTTCATCTTCTTCAGCGCCGCCAGCAGCGCCGTGACGATGATGGTCGCCTCGAAGCCCTCACGCAGCAGGATGAGCAGCGTGAGCCACGCCACGGACAGCACGTCCGTGGTGCTCCCCGTGGTCTTGCGCGCCTGGTCCAAGAGCGACAGCAGCTCGCGCCCCTCGTCCTGCAGGTGCGGGCTCTTGCGCTCGGCGGCGAGCCGCGCCTGCATGAAGGCCTCCTCCAGCTTCTGGGTGAGCTGCGGGTCGCGCCCGCGCAGCTTGGGCTCCACCGGCTCCAGGCCGTTCAAGTACGCGTCCAGGAGCGCGTTCTTCGCGCCCGTGTAGTCGCCCTCCGCGCCCATGCGCATCGCGTGGCCCACCGCCGCGCGCGCGTTGAGCAGCACCTTCTCCTCGTCCGCGTCCGGCATGTTCCGGCGCAGGCACGCCACCTTGTCCGCGCCGAACGCCTTCGCCAGCTCCGCGTCCGTGGACGTGGCCAGCCGCTCCAGCGACGCGTTGGGCGGCTCGCCCTGGCACGGCGGCTGGCGCAGGGTGAAGACGAAGAAGGCCAGCGACCAGCGGTCGTCCTCGGTGAGCGTGGGGAAGGCCGGCATCGCCGTGCCGGGCACGCCGAAGCTGGTGGTGTTGAACGCCTTGTAGGGCGTGAGGCCGTCCTCCATCAGCTCCGCGTCATGGAAGTTCGCCGGCCGAGGCTCCATGTCCGCCGCGATGGCCACGTCCGCCTTTCCCTCCGCGCCGTGGCACGCCGTGCAGTTGGCCTGGAAGAGCTTCTTGCCGTGCTCCAGGTCCGGCGCCACGCGAGGGCTGCGCGCCAGTCCCCCCGCCAGCACCAGGCTCTCCACCAGCTCCCCGCAGTCGCGGCTGACGCCCTCCGGGTCCTTCGCTTCGTTGACGCGCGCCTGGATGGCCTCCACGCGGGGCACGAACGTGGCCGCCGCCGGGCCCAGCTCCTTCGCCGCCGACAGCGCCTCCGCCGCGAAGCTCTTCTGCTCCGTCAGCTCGAACTCCGACTGGGACGACACCGCCGCCGGATAGTCCGCCTGGAGGTACTGGAGGATGCCCACCAGCCGGTGCCAGGTGCGCCCCTCGTCGGTAGCCGGTGCTTCAGCCCGGGCGGAAGAGGACAGCGCGAGCAACAGGCTCAACGTGAGGGCGGCGGCGTGTTTCACGGCCGTCTTCTACCAACCACGCCACGCGTGTCAATTCTGCGAATCAAATTCAATTGATAGGCCCCTCCTCATGAGACGAGGGGGGGGGGCGCGGGTCAACACCCGGGGTGTCCCCGGGGATGACTCAGGGCAGCTCGCAGTACTGCGGGTAGAGCCGGCACGGATAGCAGGGGCCGCCCGGGCCGTAGTAGCAGACCTCGCCGGCGGGACAGACGCCGGTGTCCGGGCAGATGCGCAGCTCCTGCTCCTGCGAGCCTGGCTCCGCGGCCGTGCCCTCCTCGATGGGCCCGCCACAGGCGGCCAGGCCCAGCACCGCGAACAGCCCCAGTCCACGAATCAGACGGCGACGCATGCACGCTCCTTCGGTGAGAGGAGCCCGCACGATAAGTCGCCCAGGAAACGCCAGGAATAAGGGCTAGCCCTGACGCTCGTAGGTGAAGAAACCGAAGGGCAGGTCGCCCTCCGGGTGCCGTTCCTCCTCCACCAACCTCCATCCGGTCTGGTCCACGGATGGGAAGAAGGCGTCGCCGGGGAAGTCCCGCTCGAGGCGGGTGAGGTAGAGCCGGTGCCACAGCGCTTGCGTCTGCGCGTAGAGGTCCGCGCCGCCCGCGATGAAGACCTCGCTGTCGCCGCGGGCTTGATGCAGCGCCTCGTCCACCGAGTGGGCCACGTGCACGCCGGGTGGGGCGGCCCAGTCGCGCTGGCGGGTGAGCACCACGGTGGTGCGGCCGGGCAGAGGACGTCCGATGGAGTCGTACGTCTTGCGACCCATGACCAGGGTGTGGCCCAGGGTGAGGCGCTTGAAGCGCGCCAGGTCCGGCGGCAGGCGCCAGGGCAGGGTGTTGCCCTGGCCGATGACGCGGTTCGCCGCCATGGCGACGATGGCGGAGATGCGCGGGCTCATACGGCCACGGGCGCCTTGATGGCGGGGTGCGGGTCGTAGCCTTCCAGCGTGAAGTCCTCGTAGCGGAAGGCGAACAGGTCCTTCACGTCCGGGTTCAGGCGCATGCGCGGCAGCGGGCGCGGTTCGCGCTTCAGCTGCTCCTGGGCCTGCTCCACGTGGTTCAGGTACAGGTGCGCGTCACCAAGGGTGTGGATGAACTCGTGCGCGGTGAGGCCCGTGGCCTGCGCCACCATCATCGTGAGCAGCGAGTAGGACGCGATGTTGAAGGGCAGCCCCAGGAAGATGTCCGCGCTGCGCTGGTAGAGCTGGCAGGAGAGCTTCCCGTCGGCCACGTAGAACTGGAACATCACGTGGCAGGGCGGCAGCTTCATGGAGGGCACGTCCGCCACGTTCCACGCGCTCACCAGGTGCCGGCGCGAGTCCGGGTTCTTCTTCAGCCCGTCCACCAGCTGCCGCATCTGATCCACGTGGCCGCCGTCCGGCGTGTTCCAGGAGCGCCACTGGTGGCCGTAGACAGGGCCCAGGCTGCCGTCCGCGTTGGCCCACTCGTCCCAGATGGTGACCCCCACCTCCTGGAGCGAGCGAACGTTCGAGTCGCCCCGGAGCATCCACAGGAGCTCGTGGATGATGGACTTCAGGTGGAGCTTCTTCGTCGTCACCAGGGGGAAGCCCTGGGTGAGGTCGAAGCGGAGCTGGTGGCCGAAGAGGCTCAGCGTCCCCGTGCCGGTCCGGTCGCCCTTCTTCGTCCCGTGCTTCAGGACGTGCTCCATCAGACTCAGGTATGGCTGCATGGGGCCTTTTTCCCTAGGCGGGGTCGGGCAGGCGAGCAAAATATCGGCCGCTGTCCACCCGCGCACGGCGTCGCCGTGTCGCATCGTTAAACAAGGGCTGCCATGAAGATCTACACGAAGACCGGCGATGCGGGAGAGACGGGCCTCTTCGGCGGCGGCCGTGTGGCGAAGGACGACGCGCTGGTGGAAGCCTACGGCGAGGTGGACGAGCTCAACGCCACGCTGGGCCTCGCCCGCTCGTTCCCGCTGCCGGCGGACCTGGAGCACTTCCTCCAGCGCATCCAGGACCAGCTCTTCACGGTGGGCGCGGTGCTGGCCACGCCGCCGCACACCAAGGCGGCGGCCCACATCCCGGAGCTGCGCCCGGAGTGGGTGGAGGAGATGGAGCGCCACATCGACCGCTATGAGGAGGAGCTGCCGAAGATGACGCACTTCATCCTCCCGGGCGGCTCGCAGGCGGCCGCGGCGCTGCACCTGTCCCGCACGGTGTGCCGCCGCGCCGAGCGCCGGGTGGTGACGCTGCTTCGCGAGGACAAGGCCCCGCCCGCCGTGGCCATGTACCTGAACCGCCTGTCGGATCTGCTCTTCGTGGTGGCCCGGCTGGTGAACTTCCGCGCCGGCCTGCCGGACGTGAAGTGGATCCCCGAGAAGCCGACGAAGTAGGCCGTGTACGCGACCCGACTGCCCACTGCCCGCTTGAGGCAGCTCGCCCAGGACGTGGGCTTCGACCTCATCGGCTTCGCGCGCGCGGAGCCCATCCCGCCCTCGTCGCTGATGTCGTGGCTGGAGGCCGGCTACGACGCGGACATGGACTGGATGGGGTCGCGCGCGGAGGAGCGGCTCGACGTGTCGGTGCTCCTGCCGGGCGCGCGCACGGTGCTGTCCCTCGCGAACAACTACTGGCGGGACGATGAGCCCTCGCAGGGCTCCCCCATCGCGCGGTACGCGAGGGGCCGCGACTACCACTCCACGCTGCGCGACCGGATGAAGGCGTTCCGGAAGACCATCAACGCCTGGTACCCGGGGCTGGGCACCTACGGCGGCGTGGACAGCGGGCCGATGATGGAGAAGGTCTGGGCCGCTCGCGGCGGCCTGGGCTACGTGGGCAAGAACGGCTGCCTCATCACGGAGTCGCACGGCTCGTGGGTGCTGCTGGCCACGCTTATCCTGGACGCGGAGGTGGACGCGTACCCGGAGGGGCCGGTGGCGGACCGGTGCGGTTCCTGCCGGCGGTGTCTGATGGCGTGTCCCACGGGCGCGCTGGTGGGCAACCGGCAGGTGGATGCGCGGGCGTGCCTGTCGTACCAGACCATCGAGAACCGCGACCGTGACGTGCCGGAGGCGTTCCGGCTCAAGTTCGACAACCTCATCTTCGGCTGCGACATCTGCCAGCAGGTGTGCCCGCTGAATCGCAAGCCGGTGTTCGCGGACGACGAGCGCTTCATGCCCCGCGCGGTGGCGTCGCTGGGCACGCTGGAGCTGGCGGCGCTCACACCCGAGCAATACAAGGAGCTCATCCCGGGCACGGCGCTGGCGCGCGCGCGGTACGACGGTTTGAGGCGCAACGCTGTGTATGCACTCGGTGTCGCACGGCAGGCGCACGCGCGGCCGTTGCTCGAAAAACTCAGCGGCGACGACAGCGAGCTGGTACGCAGCGCCGCACGATGGGCGCTTCTGCAACTGGAGCCGTGACGCCGTCCGCCGCGCCGCCGCCGCTCGGGCGGGTGTACGCGGCGCTGACGGTGCAGGTGCTGATCAGCGCGGGCACGTACCTGGCCGCCAAGCGGGCGATGACGGAGCTGTCGCCCTTCACCGTCGTGCTGTGGCGCTTCCTCGTCTGCGGCGTCGCGTTCGTGACGCTGCTCGCGGTGACGCCGGGGCCCAAGCTGCCGCCGCGACACGCATGGCCGCGCATCGTGCTGCTGGGGCTGATGGGCGGGCCGGTGAACCAGACACTGTTCTTCTCAGGCCTGTCGCGCTCCACGGCGGCGCACGCGGCGCTGTTCTACGCGCTGACACCGCTGGGCGTGTACGTGGCCAGCCTGGTGCTGGGCCGGGAGCGCGCGTCCACGCGGACGACAGCGGGCATTCTCACGGCGCTGGTGGGCGTGGTGGTGCTGCTGCTGGGCCGGGGGCTCGCGAGCGCGCGGGGCACGCTGATGGGAGACCTGCTCATCCTCGCGGCGGTGGTGGCGTGGGTGATCTACACGACGGAGGGAAAGCCCCTGGCCACCGAGCATGGACCGCTGCGCGCGACGGCCTGGACCATGACGGTCGCCACGGTGTTGCAGCTGCCGCTCGCGCCGTTCGTGCTGGAGCCCGAGGCGGTGTGGGCCTCCAGCGCCTCGGCGAAGGCCTCCATCGTGTACGTGGGGCTGATGACGTCGGTGGTGGCGTACCTGCTCTGGTCCTACGCGCTGTCCAAGGTGCCCGCGTCGCGCGTGGCCATCTTCTCCAACCTGCAACCCGCGGTGACGGCGCTCGTCGCGTGGCTCTTCCTGGATGAAGGGCTGCACTGGGAGCTGGCGCTGGGCGGCGCGCTGGTGCTCGTGGGCGTGCGGCTGACGCAGGGCGCGCCGGTGAAGGCCGCGCCGGTGGTGGTGGTGCGCGCGGGCTGAAGCACGAAGCCCTCCGAAGGCAGGCTGCCTCGCGGAGGGCTTCTGGCTGCGTGCGGTGCGGGAGACGGCGTCAGTCGCCGTTGGGGTCCCACTCGGAGATGTCCTTCCGGGCGGGCTCCGCCGGAATGGCGGGACGCGGCGGGTCCTTGATGCGGGGCGGCGGCTCCTTCTTCGCCACCGGCGGAGGCGGCGGGGCCGGCAGGTCGTCGTCGTCCGAGCGGCTCGGCTGCGCGGGCTCGGCCACCACCGGCTTCGGCTCGGGCTTGCGCGGGGGCGGCTCCGCGAAGGCTTCGATGTCCGGCGTCTCCGAGCGCTGGGGCTCCGGCTCGGGCGCCACGGCGGGAGAGGGCGGGGGCGGCGTGCGCGCGGGCTCCCGGGCCTTCGCCGGGACGGCCGCCTGCTGCCTCCCGTTGTTCCTCGCGGGCTTCTCGTCCGACGCGCGGTAGCCCGTGCGCTCCGGGGGCGGCTCCGGCGGATCATCGTAGGAGTCGCGCACCGGCCTCGCGCGCGGCTGCTTGTCCTCTTCGTCGCCGAACGGGTCCTCTTCGCGGCGGCGGTCCTTCTCCTGGATTTCGCGCAGCTTGGCCGCTTCCGTCTTGCTTCCCCGGCGCTCGGGCGCGGCCTCCGGTGCGTCCGGCGCCCGGTTGTTCACCGCGTTGAACTGGCGGGTGCACTGGCTGCGCGTCTGCAGGCAGCCGTCGAAACAGCGCGTCAGCTTCTTGAGGGCTGCGCCGTTGCCGCCGTACTCGATGGTGCAGTCCTCCTTGCACGTGGTGGCGTCCTCCTCGCAGCCGGGCGGGACGGGACCGGCCAGGGCAGGGGTTCCAAACAGGACGCTGAGGACGACGAGGCGCGGAAGAAGACGCATGGCAAATGTGAAAGCTACCAGTCTTCCTCGCTTCCTGGGCGAGCCCCCCGCGATATCGTCAGGCCTACGCCCGGCGACCGGGCGAGAGGAGACGCATGGCGGCGGTCAAGGTGGGCATCATCGGGGGCCAGGCCCTCTACCAGGCCCTGGGACTCCAGGGGCGCGGCGAGCACCTCTCCGTGGAGACGCCCTTCGGGCCCCACAGCGCCCCACTCATCGCCACGGAGCTGGACGGCGTCCCCATCATCTTCGTCTTCCGCCACGGCCAGGGCCACGTCCACAACGCCACCCGCGCCCCCTACCGCGCCAGCCTCTTCGCCCTGAAGTCGCTCGGCGCCACCCACGTCATCGCCACCGGCACTGTCGGCAGCCTGCGTGACGCCATCCAGCCGCTGCACCTGGCCCTGCCGGATCAGGTCATCGACCGGACCTACCGCCGCCCCTGCACCTTCTACGACGACGTCGCCGTGCACGTGGAGCTGGCCCAGCCCTTCTGCGCCACCCTGCGCCAGACGCTCACCGACGCGGCCCGCCAGAGCGACACGCAGGTGCACGCCTCCGCCACCTACGTCTGCATCGAGGGCCCCTCCCTGAGCACCCAGGCGGAGAGCCAGCTGTACCGCACGTGGGGCGGGGACCTGGTGGGGCTCACCGCCATGCCGGAGGCGCGGCTCGCCCGCGAGGCGGAGCTGCACTACGCCCTCATCGCGCTGCCCACCGACCACGACTCCTGGCGCTCGCAGCCCGCGGGCCAGGAGCCCGAGGCGCTCCTGCCGCAGTTCGCCCAGCGGCTGGACGCCGTCACCGCCCACGGCGCCGCGCTCCTGCGCCGCGCGCTGCCCCGCATCGCGAGCACACCCGCCACCTGCCGCTGTGACAGCGCGCTCGCGCTGGCCATCTTCACCGACCGCACCCGCATCCCCGCGGAGGTGAAGAGCCGCCTGCGCCCGCTCTTGGGCCGCTACCTGCCCTCCGGGCTCGTCTAGCGTTCAACACCCGGCACGCCGCCAGTGCCTCTGGCCGCGAGCGCTCGGCTGGCCGCCTGCTGCCGAATGGCCGGGCCGTCCACACATTGGCTCCCCACAGACCCGGAGGGGGAGCCACATGGGGCTGCCACGGCTCAAGTACCTGACGTGGAGGGAGTTCGCGCGGCGCTTCTGGAAGGAGATTGAAGAGGACACCGTCACCGACGTGGCGGCGCAGCTGTCCTACTACTTCATCTTCTCCCTGTTCCCCTTCCTGTTCTTCCTCGTCACGCTGGTGGCGTACATGCCGTTCGCGCCCGGCGCCGTGGACGCGATGATGGACCGCATCCGCCCGTTGGTGCCCGGCGACGCGCTGGGCGTGGTGAGCCAGCACCTGACCTCCATCGTCGGGGAGACGCGCCCCAGGCTGCTCACCGTCGGCCTCATCGTGGCGCTGTGGACCGCGTCGCGCGGCGTGGATGCCCTGCGCAAGGCGCTCAACCTGGCCTACGACGTGTCGGAGTCCCGGCCCTACTGGAAGACGCAGGGACTGGCGCTGCTGGTGACGCTGATGGGCGGCCTGCTGATCCCCCTGTCCTTCGCCATCCTGCTGTTGGGCGGGCGCGTGGGGGCGTGGGTGGCGGACAAGCTGGCGCTCATCGACGAGTTCCACCTCGTCTGGTCCTGGCTGCGCTGGCCCTTCACCGCGGCGCTGGTGATGCTGATGCTGTCGCTCTGCTACTACCTGCTGCCGGACGTGAAGCAGCGCTTCAAGTACATCACCCCGGGCTCCGTGATTGGCACCCTGGCGTGGCTGGGCAGCACCTGGGGCTTCACCCAGTACGTGGAGCACTTCGGCAAGTACGACGTCACCTACGGCTCCATCGGCGGCGTGGTGGTGCTGCTGCTGTGGCTCTACATCTCCGGGCTCATCTTCATCCTCGGAGGGGAGCTCAACGCCATCCTCGAACACGCCTCCGCGCAGGGGAAGGCCAAGGGCGCGAGGGACTTCGGCCAGCCCGCGCCCCTGGAGCCGCCCCTCAAGACGCCCGGCGCGGCCAAGAGCGCCGCCAGCGCCCGGAAGACGCGGCTCGCGCTCTTCAGGCGCAAGCGCCGCGTGGCGGAAGGCAAGGACCCGGAGCCCCCGGGCCTCACGCCGGACGGGAGCGACAACCCGTCCGTGCACTGAGCGCGCCGGGGACCCGGAAGGGGCGACGGACTACTGCTTGGGCAGCTTCGCCTGGATGGCCGTCAGCCCGCCCGCGGTGTTGCGGTTACCCTTGAGGCCCTCCTGCGCGATGATCTTCCGCAGGTGCGCGATGCGGTCCTCGTTGGTGGGGTGCGTGGACAGCCACTTGAGCACGCCCGGCGTGGAGCCCTGCTCCTTCTGCAGCTTCTGGAAGAAGGTGATGAGGCCGTTGGGGTCGAAGCCCGAGGCGGCGGCGTACCTCGCGCCGTACTCGTCCGCTTCCGTCTCCTCGCCGCGGCCGTGCGCCAGCTGCAGTCCGCCGCCCGCCAGCTGCGCGGCGATCTGCGCGGCGGTGCCCGGGTTCTGGCCCAGCGCCACCTGGGTGATGGCCTGCAGGCCGTAGGCGTTCACCATGGCGCGCGCGGAGTGACGGCCCACCACATGGCCCGCCTCGTGCGCCATCACGCCCGCCAGCTCCGCCTCCGTGTCCGCCGCGAGCAGGAGGCCCGTGTACACGTAGAGGAAGCCGCCCGGCGTGGCGAAGGCGTTGACCGTCTTCGGGTCGTTGATGACGTTGACCTTCCACTTCACCCCGGAGCGGTCCTTGTTGGCCTGCGCGAGGAGGGGCTGGGAGATGCCCCGGACGTACGCCAGCACCTCCGGGTCCTCCACGTACTTGATGTTCTCCTTCGTCTCGAGCTCCTTCTTCACCTGGAGGCCGAGCTGGTTCTCCTGCTCGTCGGAGATGAGGACACTGGCAATCGCCTTCTCCGCGCCCACGCGCTGCTTGGTGCAGCCCGTGGAGAGGCCCGAGGCCAGGGTGAGGGTCAGCAGTGCGGTGACCATCCGTTGCATGGGCGAGTCGTCCCTTCGTTGCTCAATGGGTGGAGGCTTTCGCGGACCGTCGTAACCGCGCCTCCGCATCCCGGGCAAGCACCTTCCCGGAGCGCCATCCACCGGGGGACATGCGCCGGAAGCAGTCCGGTGGTATGCCCCGGCGCCTGGATGCCTGAACTACCGGAAGTGGAGATCGCCCGGCGCAACCTGGAGCGCTGGTTCAAGGGCCACCGCATCGTGCGCTCGGAAGCGGATGCGACCCGCGTCTTCCGGGGCGCGGAGCTGCCCCACTTCACCCGGCTCACCGGGCGGGTGACCGCCCTGGAGCGCAAGGGCAAGTACCTGCTCCTCACCCTGGAGGGCGGCCACGGCCTGATGGCCCACCTGGGCATGACGGGCAAGTTCGTGCGCCGCAAGGAGGGCGAGCCCGTCCCCCACAGCCGCGCCCGCTTCCACCTGGACGACGGCCACGTGGTCCACTTCAGTGATCCACGCCTCTTCGGCCGCATGGAGCCCGTGCCCGCGAAGGCGCTGTGGGAGCTGCCCTCGGTGAAGGCCCTGGGACGCGACCTTTTGACGGAAGGGCTCACCGGCCCCCAGCTCCAGGAGGCGGTGGGGGACTCCAAGCAGGACCTGAAGGTGGCGCTGATGGACCAGGGCCGCGTCGCCGGCCTGGGCAACATCCACGCCGCGGAGGCGCTCTTCCGCGCGGGGCTGCACCCGGCGCGCAAGCCCGGCACCCTCACGCCGGACGACTGGAAGCACCTGGCGAAGGCCATCCACGCCGCCTTCGACTTCGCCTTCAAGGAGCAGGAGGGCGAGGACATCACCTATCTGGAGGAGCCAGGGTCCGTGAACCGCTTCCGCGTCTACGGGCGGGCCGAAGGGCCGTGCTCGAAGTGCGGAACGACGGTGGAGGCCTTCACCCAGGGTGGGCGCACCACGCATTTCTGTCCGAAATGTCAGCCGCTCTCCACGGTTGCTGTCCGCGCGTCCCGGAAGGGGACGGCGGCGCCAAGGGGGACGTCCCCCGCCGTCAGCGGCCCGAAACCCCGATCCCGTAGACGTTGACACCCCAGGGGGGCATGGCTTGAATCGCCCGCCCTTTACACCCGGCCGCGTCATGTCGCGGCCCCGGAGACCGTTGACCATGCCTCACGTCCTGCTGGCGGCGCTGCTCGTCGCCTCGTCCACGGCCACCGCCCAGACGCCGGTGCCTGATGGTGGCACGCCCGCGGCCCCCCAGGAG
>NZ_RAWC01000157.1:0-20845 GCF_003611685.1 Corallococcus sp. CA049B
CCGCCAGCCTCCCGCCGGGAGTGCTGCCTCCCCCGGGCCACGGACAGGGAGTCCTCGACGGCCTCCTCCGGCACGCAGGCACCGAGCGAAGCCGTCAGCAACATCCACATCATCAGCCCGAGAGAGAGAGCGTTCATGCCACAAGCCCGCACTCCATGGATTCCAAGCATCAAGCGCCAGGACTGCAAAACCCCGGCCGCGTCTACAGCTTGACCTGGCAGGCCTTGAGGTTCGTGCTGCTGACGCCGTTGCAGGCGTAGCTCTCCCGGCAATCGGACTCGGAGTCACAGACGGGCGAGCACATCAGCGTGTCGAGCTGGCGCGTGCACAGCGTGCCGGACGGACAGCCTCCGCCCTCCCCTTCCGCGGTGCAGTCCTGCGCACAGAAGGTGCCGGGAAAGTCCCTGCGGCAGGAGAGGCCGGAGTCACAGCCGTCCTCACCGCAGCTCTCCCCCACGCCGCCATCGCTGTCTCCACAGGCCAGCAGGGGAAGGAGCATCAGGAGGGGAAACAGCACTCGGGTCAGTCGCATGCGAAGTCCTTTCAATCACATGCGGGGCCGGCCCCCGCGCGGCCTGAGCATGCGCGCCTTCAGGGCGGCACGTCCAGGACCGCGTCTGCCTTCGCGTTGGTTCGAAAGCAGCAGGAATCCTACCGGTACCAGGTGCCGTAGTACTCGATCAATTCATAGGTGGCCCCCGGTTTCGTGGTGGGCTTCACGGTCACCGTGACGGGGCCGGTAAACGGGCTGCCACAATGGCCGTCCCCATCCCGATAAGCGGAGTAGGTCCGCGTCGTGCCGGAGACACTCACCAGGGTGATGTCCTTGAACACCACGTCTCCAATGGCCCAGCAGCCTCCGTCGCTCGTGGTCTCGATGGCGTCCCCGTTGGTATAGACGGCCATGTTGTACTGGCTGCTGTAGTGCCAATCCCCCACGATGGGGTCCGAGGCGTCCAACCCCTGTCCGATCTGCTCCACCCCGCTCTCATTGCCTGGGCTTGCTTCCGGACCGCATCCGAGGGACAGGAGCATTGCCGCGAAAAGAGAGACACAACCCGCCTTCATCATCATGTTCAATGGGCTCCCTGCAGATGGAGCCGGAAGCCATAGCATACGCGCCCACGCGGGCCCATCACAAATCAGACAATCCCGCCGACTGGCTTCACAGCTGAGCTATCCCCTCATTTGAAGATTCCCCTCGGAGAACGCATGGGCAGCCGAGCAAGCAAGCTCCGAGGGAAAATCGAAGATGAGGGGATGCTTCAGGCTTCACAGGGATTGGGTGCGCTGGAGCAGCCAGTCGCGCGCCGCGCCCTGGACGTGGGGCAGGAGCCGCTCGCGCACGGTGGCGTGATAGGCATTGAGCCAGTCCACCTCCTCGCGGGACAGCAGGGCCGGGTCCACCAGCCGCGTGTCGATGGGGCAGAGGCTCAGCGTCTCGAAGCGCAGGAAGTCGCCGAACTCCGTCTTGCGGTCGGGCACGGCGGCGATGAGGTTCTCGATGCGGATACCCCAGCGGCCCGGGCGGTAGAGGCCGGGCTCGTTGGAGGTGATCATCCCCGGCTCCATCGCCGTGGTGAGGTCGTTGGGCAGCGTCGGGGAGAAGCCGTGCGGCCCCTCGTGGACGTTGAGGAAGAAGCCCACGCCGTGGCCGGTGCCGTGGCCGTAGTCCAGCCCCTCCGCCCACAGCGGCGCCCGCGCCAGCGCGTCCAGGTTCGGGGAGCGGGTCCCCCGGGGGAAGCGGGCGCGGGACAGGTTGATGTTCCCGCGCAGCACCAGCGTGAAGTCGCGCCGCTGCTCGGGCGTGGGCTCGCCCACGGGGACCACGCGGGTGATGTCCGTGGTGCCGGACGTGTACTGCCCTCCGGAGTCGATGAGCAGCAGGCCCTGCGGCTTCTGCCCCGGCAGGCACACGGTCGCGTGCGAGTCCTTCGTGGCCCGGTAGTGCGGCATGGCGGCGTTCGCGTTGAACGCGGCGATGGTGGAGAAGCTGAGCGAGACGAAGCCCGGGCGCCGCGCCCGCTCCGCGGAGAGGCGCTCGTCCACGGTCAGCTCGGTGATGGGCTCGCGGCCCAGGGCGGACTCGAACCAGGCGAAGAACGCGCACAGCGCCGCGCCGTCCTGCTCCATCGCGTCGCGGAAGTGCGCGAGCTCCGCGTCCGTCTTGCGCGACTTGGCCACGGTGGACGGGTTGAGCCCCTCCACCACGGTCACGCCCTTGGGGACCGCCTGCCGCAGCCCGTGGGTGATGCGCCGGGGATCCACCAGCAGCCGCGTCCCGTCCGGCAACGCCGCCAGCGCGCGGGCCGCTTCGTCGTATGGGTGGAGGGTGATGCCGTCCGCCTCCAGCGTCGCGCGCAGCGCGTCCGGCACCTTGCCCGCCCCGATGAACAGCCGGGCCCCACCAGGCTCCACCAGCAGGTGCGCGAGGAACAGCGGCAGGTGCTCCACGTCCGCGCCGCGCAGGTTCATCAGCCACGCGACGTCATCCAGCGTGGAGATGAAGTGGTGCGTCGCGCCCAGCACGCCCATCTCCGCGCGCACGGCCCGCAGCTTGTCGGTCCGCGGCACGGGTGACAGCGCGTGCGCGAACACGGGCGCCGCGGGCAGGGGCGGCCGGTCCGCCCACGCCTCCGCCACCACGTCCAGGTCCGTGCGCAGCAACACCCCCGCCGCGGACAGCTGCGCGGCCGCCGAGCGCGCCACGCCCAGGCCCAGCACCGCCCCATCCACCGCCACCGTCTGTCCCTGCGGCACGTTCGCGGCCAGCCAGTCCAGGTGTGACTGCCCGGGCGCGTTCATCGTCCGCACCGTCGCGATGCCGCTGCCCTTCAACTGGGCGTCCGCCTGATCCCAATAGCGGCTGTCCACCCAGAGGCCGGCGTAGTCCGCCGTCACCACCAGCGTGGCCAGCGAGCCGGTGAAGCCAGACGCCCACTCCCGCCCCTTCCAGCGGGCCGGCACGTAGGTGGACAGGTGCGGGTCGCTCGTCGGGACCCAGACCGCCGCAACACCGCGCTCCCGCATCACCTGCCGCACCCGCGCGATCCGCTCGCGCGCCGCGGCCCCCTGTGTCTGCTCAAGGCCCATGGCTTCCTCCGTCGTTGCGACGTGCGTCCTCATGCCGCAAACCGCGCGCCTTTTCGAGGCCCCTCACGGGCAGGGGGGCCGCCGCCCGGGTCAAGACCGCCGGGAAGACGGCTGTTGCTCGGAAGACGCGGTGCAGCATCCCGTTGCCTCGCGAATGGACGATGTGTTGTCCATCGACGGGAAAGCGCCGCGTGGGCCTGGGCCCCTTGCACGCAGGTGCTTACCAAGCGGTTGGCCGCGGTGAGGAGCACGCGGCCGGCTCCACCCGTCTCCTGAAGCAGGCTTGGTTCCCCACCGTGCGACGCGTACTCGCCATCCTTCCCTATGTTCCGCTGCCTTCGGATACGGGCGGCACCCTGCGCACGCTCGAGCTGGTGCGCGCCCTTGCCTCGCGCTTCACGTTGGACGTGCTCGCGGTGCACCGGGCGGGCAACGACGCCGAGGGCTTCAGGCGCTGGCTGGGAGAGCTGGGCGTGCCGGCCTCGCGGCTGCACCTGGTGGACCTGCCGCGCGTAGCGCCCGAGGAGACCTTGAACAGCACGCGGGCCTTCCTGCGGGGCACGCCGCTCACCTATGTCCGCTTCGCGCGCCAGAGCGTGCAGGACGCCTTGCGCCGGGTGCTGGCGGAGCGAGGCCCCTTCGACATCATCCACTTCGACCACCTGCACATGGCGCAGCTGTTGCCGCTGGCGCGGCGGCTCAACCCGTCCGCACACATGGTCATCGACGAGCACAACGTGGAGAGCCAGCTGCTCGCGCGGATGGCGCCGCTGAGCCCGCCGCCGATGCGTCCGTTCCTGAACTGGCAGTTCAACCGGGTGGAGCGGCTGGAGCGCGAGTGCGTGAGCCAGGCGGACACCGTGCTGGCGTGCTCGTCCGTGGACGCCGAGCAGCTGCGAGCCATGGGAGCGAAGCGGGTGCGGGTGGTGCCCAACGGAGTGAAGCTGCCGGACTTCGCGCCCCGGGAGACCCAGGGTGACGACCTGGTCTTCGTGGGCTCCATGGACTGGTGGCCCAATGAAGACGCGGTGCTGCTGCTGGCGCGCGAGGTATGGCCGCTGGTGTCGTCGGAATTGTCGACCAGCAAGCTGATGGTGGTGGGCCGCAGTCCGCCGGCGTCCGTGCGAGCCCTGGAGAACGAGCGGCTGGTTGTGACGGGCTCGGTGCCGTCGGTGGCGCCGTACCTGGCGCGCGCGCTGGCGACGGCCATTCCGCTGCGAGCAGGCAGTGGGACGCGCCTGAAGGTGCTGGAGGCCGCGGCCGCGGGAGTGCCCGTGGTGGCCACGCGTCTGGCGGTGGAAGGGTTGCCGGTGGTGGAGGGGCAGCATGTCCTCCTGGCGGAGTCCCCCGAGGAGTTCGCGGCCGCGCTGCGCCGGCTGCGCAATGATCCGGACCTCTGCAGCCGGCTCGCGCAGAACGCCCGCCGCATGGCGGAGTCCTTCGCATGGGACGGCATCGGGGCCGGGCTGGGCGAGCTCTACCTGAACGCGGTGTCCGTGAGTGGCGCAGGGAAGAAGCCCTCCGGAGCAGCAGCCAACTGAGCCTGGGGGGCAGAGTGCGGCGGGCAGCCACCGCACACCCAGGCCCGCGGACATGGGCTCCGCTCGGGGGCTCGCCCGTCCGGGGAGCACCGAAGAAAACATGTCCGACTGTCCGACAGGTTTTCGGAGGCCACAGCTGGCGGGGGCCTCCGCCCAACCGGACAGTGGAAACCAGTCCGACAGGTTCCGGGCAGCCGCAGCCAATGGGGGCCTCCGCCCACCCGGGCAGGGGAATCCAGTCCGACAGTCCGACAGGTTCCGGGTGTCCACAGCCGATGGGGGCCTCCGCCCACCCGGGCCGCGGAAACCGGTCCGACTGTCGGACAGGTTTTGGACGGTCGCGGCTGGCAGGGCCTCCGCCCGTCCGAGCCGGGAAACCTGTCCGACAGTCCTACAGGTTTTGAATGGCCGAGGCCGACGGGTGCCTCCGCCCAACCGGGCCGCGGGAACCGGTCCGACTGTCGGACAGGTTTTGAATGGCCGAGGCCGACGGGTGCCTCCGCCCAACCGGGCCGCGGGAACCGGTCCGACTGTCGGACAGGTTTTGAATGGCCGAGGCCGACAGGGCCTCCGCCCAACCGGGCCGCGGGAACCGGTCCGACTGTCGGACAGGTTTTGAATGGCCGAGGCCGACAGGGCCTCCGCCCACCCGGGCCGCGGAAACCGGTCCGACTGTCGGACAGGTTTTGGACGGCCGCGGCTGGCGGGGCCTCCGCCCGTCCGGGCCGCGGGAACCGGTCCGACTGTCGGACAGGTTTGGCCGCGCCGGGCGGCAGGGGTGCTGCGGCGATGTCCTGGGGACGAGGCGGTGATGCTTCGGTTGCCCTACCCGGCCGCGACTTGCTCTTCGCGCGGGTCCATCAGGGCGGGCAGGTAGAGGGATTCGATGTAGCGATTCGCCATCCGCTCCGGCGCGTGATGCGTCACGACGTACTCACGTGCTGCCTGCGCCATCCGCGTGCGCCATCCGGGCGCCGTGAGTAATCCCGCGAGCGCCGAGGCCAGCGTGCCCGCGTCTCCCGGCGGCACCACGAGCCCGCGCCCCGTGCCCAGCACATGGGGCAACTCCCCAACTCCGGACGCCACCAGCGGCCGTCCCAGCGCCATCGCCTCCAACGCGACCAGCGGCATGCCTTCGCGCAAGGACGGCATCACCACCGCGTCCGCCGCCGCGTACACGCTGCGCACTTCCGAGCAGAATCCCAGGAAGCGCACCGGCAGCCCTTGAGCCTGCGCCTCCAGCGAGTCGCGCAGCGGGCCATCACCCACCAGCAGCAGCGTGGGCACCGTGGCGCCAGGCGTCCGGGCCAGCCGCTGCATCGCGTCCAGCAGCACCTGGGGCCCCTTCTCCACCGACAGGCGACCGACCAGCGCGATGACAGAACCTTCTGGCGCGAGCCCCAGTGCCTCACGAGCCTGGAGCCGCTCCGCCTCCGTGCACTCGGCCGCGAGCGGCAACGCGTTGGGAATGTAGACCACCGGCGAGCGGTGGACGTACCGGCGCAGGCGCGCGGTCAGCTCGCGAGACACCGCCGCCACCGCGCGCGTGCAGTTGCCCAGCACGCGCGCGAACCCCTCGTAGGCGATCAGCGCGGGCGTGGCGCCGGTGTCCCCGTGGTACGTGGCCACCAGTGGGACTCCGGCCAGCGCGCTCGCGGCGGCGCCCAGCGTGAGCGACTTGTAGTCATGCGCGTGCAGCAGCCCTACTCCGCTCCGGCGGACCTCCGAAGCGAGCGTCGCCACGGCCATCGCGCTGAAGCGGCCGGGCACCTCCAGCGTCAGCGCGTCCAGCCCCTGCTCCCGAGCCGCGCCCGACAGCACGTCCACCCGTCCGGGCGGAACGAGGCTGCACACCTGCGCGCGCCACGGCGACGGCGTGGACGCGGCCAATGAGAGCAGCGCCCGCTCCGCGCCATACAGGCCGCAGGTGCTGCGCACATGGAGGATGGTGGAGTGCGGCACGCGTGATTCCCCCGTGCCCGCTCACGCCTGGGCGCGAGCCGCGGCACCCCGGTAGAGCTTCGCGTACGTGTCCACCATCGTGGACAGCGAGTAGCGCTGCGCCTCGCGCTTCGCGGCCTCGCCAAGCCGGGAGCGCAGCTCCGCGTCGTGGGTCAGGCGCTTCACTGCGCCGCCGAGCGCATCCACATCCTCGGACTTCACCAGGAGCGCCGTCTGACCATCGCCGTGGACCTCACGGATGGCCGGAATCGCGTGAGACACCGTGGGCAGCCCCACCGCCATCGCCTCCAGCAGCGACAGCGAGCGGCCCTCGCGACGGGACGGCTGCACGTAGACGTCGAACGCGGGCAACAGCTTGCTCGCCTCCAGCAGCGCGCCCGTGAAGTGCACCCGACCGGCCAGCGGCGACGCGGCGGCACGCGCGCGCAGCGAGGCCTCCATCGGGCCTGGACCAATCATCACCAGGTGCGTGTCCTTCGCGTCCGCGAAGTGGCGCAGGAACGCGTCCACCAGCAGGTCCGGCCCCTTCTCCTCGGAGAGGCGGCCCAGGTAGCCCACGACCGTGGCGTCCTGGGGCAGGCCCAGGCGCTCACGCGCGGCCCTGCGGGCCTCGTCGCCCGTGGCCACCTCCAGCGGCACGCCGTTCTCGATGGTGACCACGTTGGAGAGCAGCTTCGGGCTCCAGCGCTCCAGGCTGGCGCGCACCTCGCTGCCGCACGCGACCAGGGACTGGGTGAACATGGCGGCGGCCATGGCCGCGGGGCGCAGCTTGCCCTGCGGCTCCACCGTCTGATGGAAGGTGCCCATCACGGGCGTGCGCGGACGCAGCGTCCGGGTGGCGACGGCGTTGAGCCAGGGCCCCACGTCGTGGCCATGGACCACGTCCGCGCCAAAGGCGTCCACCTCCTGGGCCAGCCGGCGGATGGCCGCGGGCGTCATGCCAGCGAGGCCTCCCAACCAGACCGTGGGGACGTTGGCGCGCTGGAGCAGCTCGCGCACCGGACCGTCCGGCCCCAGGGCCAGCACCACGGATTCAATGCCCCTCTCACGGCCGTGCTGGGACAGCCGGACCACCAGCTGTTCGAGTCCGCCCATCTCCAGGCCATACATCACGTGAGCCACGCGCGTCGGGCGCGCCGTCGGGTGCATTTCGTTCGTCATGGACGCGGCCAAGCTAGGCACGCGCTCCAGCCCCACAACCCCCCGAGGGCGGCCCACGACCCGGAGGATGTCCGGCAGTGGAAGCTCCTTCGCGGAGCGTGAAGACACGGTGCCGCCCACGCGGAGGAACGGCCCGTTTGCCCGGGGCTTCCGTCCTACGGGAGACTCGTGTGCACCCGACGTCCACAGGCCCCTGGGGCCCCACCGGAGCCCCTTCTTGGGAATTCCTGATCACGACTTCCAGCTGCTCACGACCTGCGGCGACGAATCCGAGGCCGCGCTCGTGCGGGCCCTGCTCCAGGCCGACAACATCCCGTGCATCGTCCAGGGCGAGCAGCACCGCTCGATGCTCGGCGTGGTCGGGGCCTACATCGAGCTGCGCGTGCTGGTCCCCACCGGCGAGCTCGAGCACGCGCGGGAGCTGCTCAACAGCGGGGCGCGGGGAGAACCGCCGGTGGGTTTCGCCCCCGCACCCGACTCCGACTCCGAAGAGGCGCACTGCGCGCTGCACGCCCAGCGCGCCACGGGGACCTGCCAGCGGTGCGGCACCTTCCTGTGCGCCAGCTGCACCGGGGCGAGCGCCGGCATCTGCGAGGACTGCGCCGAGCGCAACGACTCGGGCGCCGGGATTCAGCGCGGCCGGAAGCGCAAGGTCATCGCCTGGCTGATCCTCCTCTTCCTGTTCGGCCCGCCCTTCTTCCTCATGCTGGCGAGCACCCTCAACGCCCTGCTGCACTGAACCCAGCACATGTCTGACATTGTGCCTCCGCGTCCACCTCTCCATTCACGGCGCTGTTTCAATTCATGGCGGAATTATCACAGCGCCCCTGACCACTGACCGCCAGCCACGCAAGAATTGTCAATCATCCATGGAATACATGGATTTCGATTTGACGACATGAGAAGTCGCCGTCGGGTTTCATGGACAGAGGAGTCCGACGTGCTTCGACATGCATCACGCTGGGTCACGACATTCGTGCTGGGTTTCACCTGGATTCAGATGGGCTGTGCCCCCGCGGAACCGCCCACCTCGCAGACACCGGAGACGACCACCGCCGAGCAGCCGCTGCTGCCCGGTGAGCGGTCGCTGCTGGGCACCACCGCGCTCCCGGCCGTGACGGCCGCGGACGACAGCGGCGCGGTGGAGCTGGGTGTTCGCTTCCGCAGCGACGCTCCGGGACGGATCATGGGCGTGCGCTTCTATAAGGGCCCGGGCAACACCGGCACGCACACCGGCAGCCTGTGGACGGCGTCCGGCTCGCTGATGGCCACCGCCACCTTCCAGAACGAGACGGCCTCCGGCTGGCAGGAGGTGCGCTTCGCCACTCCGGTCACCATCGCCGCCGACACGAACTATGTCGTTTCGTATCACGCGCCCGCCGGGCACTACGCCGTGACGAGCAACGGCTTCGCGTCCGCGCTGGATGCGCTCCCCCTGCACGCGGAAGCGACCAACAACGGCCTCTACCGTTACGGCGCCAGCGGCTTCCCCACCAGCTCGTTCAACGCGAGCAACTACTGGGTGGACGTGGCCTTCCAGCCCAACGACACCACGGCCCCGCGCGCGCCCACCAACGTCACCGCCCTGCCCAGCTCGTCCACCGCCATCGACCTGACCTGGTACGCGTCCGTGGACGGCACGGGTGAGATGCAGGGCAATGCCCGCTGGCACCTGGTGTACCGGAACGGCCAGCTCATCGCGGAGCTGCCCGGCACCACCGTGCGCTACCGCGACACCGGCCTGACGCCCTCCACCGGGTACAACTACACCGTGCGCGGCCGTGACGCCGCCGGCAACCTCAGCGCGGCCTCCACGGTCGTCACCGCCACCACGCTGCCGAACATGGCCTGCAACCCCTGCAGCCTGTGGAACAGCGTGACGGGCGACCCGCAGTACGAGAACGCCGACGCCACCCCCACGGAGGTCGGCGTGAAGTTCCGCACCGACGTGGCGGGCACGGTGACGAAGGTCCGCTACTACAAGGGCAGCACCGACACCGGCCCGCACGTGGGCCACCTGTGGAGCGCCACCGGTACGCTGCTGGCCACCACGGAGACCACGCCCGCGGAGACGGGCTTCGGCTGGCGCGAGCTGTCCTTCCCCACGCCGGTGAGCCTCGCCGCGAACACGACCTACGTCGTGTCGTACTTCGCCACCGGCGGGCGCTACGCCATCACCCCGTACTACTTCAGCACCGCGGGCGTGGACATGCCCCCGCTGCACGCGCCCTCCACCGTGGAGGCCAGCGGCAACGGCGTTCGCAACCTCAACGGCAGCGCCTTCCCCACGGAGGCGTGGCTCAACACCAACTTCTGGGTGGACGTGACGTTCGTCCCCTCGGAGCCCAGCGGTCCCGCGACGGTGGACCTGGCCGTGACGCAGTCGTTCCCCGCCGGCACGGGCGCCAATGGTGACGTGCTCTTCTACGACATCACCGTGACGAACAATGGCCCGGCGACCGCCACCAACGTCGTGCTCGACGTCCCGATCCCCGCGGGCTTGAACTACTTCTTCTACTCGGCGAGCGCGCCGCCGGTGAACGGCGGGCACTGCGGGTTCTTCAGTGACCTGCAGTGTGGCGCCCCCACCCTGGCGCCGGGCGCGAGCTTCACCGTCCACGTGGAGGCCATCCCCTTGAGCGCCGGGACGTTCACCAGCCAGGCCACCCTCTCGTCCTCGGAGACGGACTTCGTGCCGGGCAACAACACGCACGCGCTGGCCATCCCCGTGGGCCCGTCCACCAACCTCGTCACCTTTGAAACCGTCCCCGGCCAGGACGAGACCCTCAACGGCACGTATGGCCCCATCCAGTTCGGCCTCAACCGCTGGTACATCGCGTCGCCCTGGGGCGGGTTCGACACGAAGAGTGTGTCATTCAACGGCGGCGGCCTCACCCAGGCCGACCTGGGCATCATCGGCCAGCGTCGCATCCTGGGCCTGGATGCCTTCACGTGGGACAGCGGCGCCACGCTCACCCTGAAGTGCATCGACCTGCCCACCCTCAGCTTCCCCCTGACGGCGGGACAAGTGACGCACATCGTCCCCACCTGGACGCAGCCCTGCACGGTCTTCACGCTGATCACCTCCAACGGCTGGGACACGAACTTCGACAACCTGGAGCTGTCTCCGCGCCCCTGAGCGCGTGACGCAAGGGAGGGCGGGTATGCTTCGCGGATGCCCGCCCGTTCCCGCGGGCGAAGGAGAGGTGAGGACGAAGCTGAGGCTGGACACCTCCACCGCGCGCCCCCCCAGAACCTCAGCGACCAGCTCAAGGACTCTCGCGTCACCCAACTCGTCAGCTGCCGCTCCAAATAGCGCGGGACTACGACGGCTTCTCACCCGAGCAGGCAGCGGCACGCGCGCGCAGCAGCGCCTGCTCCTTCGCGTTGCGCGTGAGCGACGCCGCCCGCTCGAACTCCGCCTTGGCCTCCTTGAGGCGCCCCAGCTTCTTGAGCAGGTCGCCGCGCACGCTCGGCAGCAGGTGGTAGTGCTTGAGCGACGGCTCCGCCACGAGCTGATCCACCAGCTCCAACCCCACCGCGGGACCGAACGCCATCGACAGGGCGACGGCGCGGTTCAGCTCCACCACCGGCGACGGCGTGAGCCGCGCGAGCACCGCGTAGAGCGCCGCGATGCGCGGCCAGTCCGTCTCCTCCGGAGTGCGCGCCCGCGCGTGGCACGCGGCGATGGAGGCCTGCAGCGTGTACGGCCCCGCCGGCCCGGCCTTCTCCGAGCGCTCCAGCGCCGCGAGCCCACGGCGGATGAGGAGCTGATCCCACAGCGCGCGGTTCTGCTCCAGCAGCAGCACGGGTTCCCCCGACGGCCCCACCCGCGCCCGGGACCGCGACGCCTGAATCTCCATCAGCGCCACCAGCCCGTGCACCTCCGGCTCGCCCGGCGCCAGCTCCGCGAGGATGCGCCCCAGGCGCAGCGCGTCCTGGCACAGCTCCGGCCGCATCCAGCCATCGCCCGCGGTCGCGGCATAGCCCTCGTTGAAGATGAGGTAGACGACCTCCAGCACCGACGCGAGCCGCGCCGCCAGCTCCTCGCCGTGGGGGACCTCGAAGGGGACGCCCTTCTCCGCCAGCGTGCGCTTGGCCCGCACGATGCGCTGGGCCACCGTGGGCTCCGGCACCAGGAACGCGCGGGCGATTTCATCCGTCGTCAGGCCGCCCAACAGCCGCAGCGTGAGCGCCACCCGCGCCTCCGGGGACAGCACCGGGTGGCAGGACGTGAAGATGAGGCGCAGCAGGTCGTCGCCGACGTCGTCGTCCAGGGCCGCGTCCAGGTCTGGCACCTCCGCCTCCTCCAGCCCGTGGCCCAGCTCCTCGTGCTTGCGCGCGAGCAGCTTGTGACGGCGCATCTCGTCGATGGCGCGGCGCTTCGCCGTGGCCATGAGCCACGCGCCCGGGTTCTCCGGCACGCCCGACACCGGCCACTTCTCCAACGCCACGACCAGCGCGTCCTGCGCCAGCTCCTCCGCCTGCCCCACGTCGCGCACCATGCGCGCAAGCCCGGCGATGAGCCGGGCGGACTCGATTCTCCACACCGCGTGCACCGCGGCCTGCGCCTTGGACATCGTCACGGCGCGAACTCAATCAAATGGACGTCGAACGGGCGCCCCGGAAATCGACACGGGGTTCGATTTTCCGCGAAGACAGCACGGCCCCGGGCCTCCCTTCAGAGGAAGACCCGGGGCCGTCACCTCACGCCCGCGCCTCGGCCGCCAGGCCAGCAGCCGACTCCGGCACCGGCTCGTACGTCCCCAGGCGCATGCTGGCCTGGGCGCGTCCCTGCGTTCGGCCTCGCAGCGCCGTCACGTAGCCGAACAGGCGCGCCATGGGCACGCGCGCGGACACGCACCGCGCCGTCCCCTTCGCCTCCATCCCCAGCACCCGTCCCCGCCGCGACGCCAGGTCGCCCAGCACGTCGCCCAGGAACTCCTCCGGCGTCACCACCTCCACCTCTATCACCGGCTCCAGCCCCTGCACGCCCACGCGCCGCGCGGCCTCCTGGAGCGCCAGCGAGCCCGCCACCATGAAGGCCTGCGGCGTGCTGTCCTTCACGTGCGTGTCCCCATCCACCAGCCGCACCTCCACGTCCACCAGCGGCACGCCCTCCCGCATGCCCTTCGCCATGGCGCCGGCCACGCCCTTCTCGATGGCGGGCACCAGCTCGCGGGGGATGGAGCCGCCCTTCGTGGCGTCCACGAAGACGAGCCCCGCCCCTCGCGGCGCCGGCCCCACGTCCAGCACCACGCGCGCGTACTGTCCGGGCCCGCCGGACTGGCGGACGTGGCGGTACTCCTGGCGCACCGCGCTCCGGAGCGTGTCGCGGTACGCCACCTTTGGCTGTCCCACGCGCGCCTCCACGCCGAACTCCGTCCTCAACCGATCCACGACCACCTCCAGGTGCAGCTCACCCATGCCGGACAGCAGCACCTGGCCACTCTCCGGGTCCACGCCCAGGCGCAGCGACGGGTCCTCCGCCGCCAGCCGTTGCAGGCCCTCCTCCAACTTCGGCAGCTCCGCGGGGGAGCGCGCCTCCACGGCGAGCTGCACCACGGGCTCCATCACGTTCAACGCCTCCAGCACCACCGGCGCCTCCGGGTCGCACAGCGTGTCGCCCGTGCGGACGCCCTTGAGCCCCAGCGCCGCGCACAGGTCGCCCGCGTGCACCTCCGCCACCTCCTCGCGGCGGTTGGCGTGCATGAACATCAGGCGCCCCACCCGCTCCTTCCGTCCCGTGGCGGGGTTGAGCAGGACGGTGCCCGCGCGCAGCGTGCCCGAGTACACCCGCAGGAACACGATGCCTCCCACGGCCTTGTCGCTCATCAGCTTGAACGCCAGCGCGGTGGGCGGCCCCGAGTCCGACACGGGACGGCTGACGCGCTCGCCGGTGACGGGCGCAAAGCCCTCAACGGCGGCCATGTCCGCGGGTGACGGCAGGTAGCTGACGACCGCATCCAAGAGCATCTGCACTCCCTTCTTCTTGAAGGCCGACCCGCACAGCACCGGCACCAGCGTCCGCGCGAGCGTGCCGGCGCGCAGCGCGCGCTCCAGCTCCTCCGCGGTGATGTCCTCCACCCGCCCGTCCACGAACTTCTCCATCACGCCCGCGTCCAGGTCCGCGCAGACTTCAATGAGGCGCATGCGGTACGGCAGCACCGCCTCCGCCAGCTCCGGAGGAACGGGCGCGTCGTCGTCAAAGCCGCCGTCGTCGCCCTGGAAGCGCACCACCCGCATGCGCACCAGGTCCACGAGCCCCTGGAAGTCCGCGCCGTCGCCCACGGGCCACTGCACGGCCACCGGGCGCACGCCCAGCCGGTCCACCATGGACTGCACGCTCAGGGCGAAGTCCGCGCCCACCTTGTCCATCTTGTTGATGAACGCGATGCGCGGCACGCCGTAGCGGTCCGCCTGACGCCACACCGTCTCCGACTGCGGCTCCACGCCTTGGCTGGCGTCGAACACCGCCACCGCGCCGTCCAGCACGCGCAGCGAGCGCTCCACCTCGATGGTGAAGTCCACGTGGCCCGGCGTGTCCAGGATGTTGATGCGGTGGGGCACGCCCGCCTCCCGCCCATGCCGGGGCTGCCAGAAGGCCGTCGTCGCCGCGGAGGTGATGGTGATGCCGCGCTTCTTCTCCTGCTCCATCCAGTCCATCTCCGTGGAGCCCGTGTGCACCTCTCCCGTGGAGTGGATGCGGCCGGTGAAGAAGAGGACGCGCTCGGTGAGCGTCGTCTTGCCCGCGTCGATGTGGGCCATGATGCCGATGTTGCGATACCGCTCGATGCGCGTGGTGCGAGGCATGGAAGACTCCCGTTCCCGTCCGGGCAGCGAGGCCCGCGGGTGTGTATTGGATTGAGATGCCGGTTGGATGAGAGGAATGGACCGGTGGCTGTCTTCAGGCGCGCACGCGCACGCAGGGCCGGGAGCGGCACGTCAGGCCGCTACGGGATGGCGCGAGGACACACGAAGGCACCCCCAGGGAGGGGACGGGCGGAGACAGAGCTCACGGTGCGCGGGCAACCAGCCACGCGCGCACCGGAGGACTCCGGTCCGCCTGCTCAAATATCGAGCAGGACCTCGTGACGGGGGGCGAGGCGCACGTCCGCCGCCGGCGCGAAGGCGCTCAGGACAGGCAGGGCATGCAGAGTGACGGGCCTCATGATGAGACAGGAGTAAGACAGACAGCCCCCGCTGTCAACCCGGCGGCCTCCCCCGTGTTCCGCGCCCGGAAATAAATCCCCGAAAGAATATCCGCCGCCCGCGCCGTAGATGTGGCGGTTGGCGACAGAAGCCAACCCCTGGTTCCTCCGAGGGGGAAGTATGTCCACGTTCTACAAGCGCCTGCTGACGGCCTCCATGGGTCTCGTCGGCTTGAATGGGTGTGTCTACGGCTTCATCTACGACTCCGCGACGGGCAGCGCCGTGGAGGGCGTGACGGTCTACGTCGCCTCCGGCACCTGCTCCGGCACGGGCTGCGGCACCGGGCTCGCGACCCAGACGACGGATTCGTCCGGCCTCTTCATCTTCGACGCCTACGGCAACCAGCACGGCGACGACAACGTCCAGATCATCATGCCGGCGTCCGGCGAGGAGGCGGTGCGGCTCGTCTACAGCCGCTCCGGCTACCGCTCCGTCACCGTCTACCACCGGCCCAACTACACGACGATGACGCAGAACGGGACCGACTATCAGGTCTCCGCCGTGCAGCCGGTGTACCTGTGCGCGCTCAATGCCGTGGACACCGACGGTGACGGCGTCTGCGACGCGGCGGAGAACCAGTACGGCACCAACCCCAACAACTCCGACACGGACGGCGACCGCATCAGCGACTTCGCGGAGCTGTACGGCTACGGCGGCGTGGACCTGCGCTACTGGGGCGCGGATCCGCGCAAGAAGGACATCTTCGTGGAGGTGGACTACTACGCGGACCGCAAGCCCACCCAGGCGGCGCTGGACCGCGTGACGACCTCCTTCGCCAACGCGCCGGTGTCCAACCCCAACGGCACCACGGGCATCGCGCTGCACCTGGTGCTGGACTCGCAGATCGCCGCCGCGGACGCGGACACGGACCTGACGCCCGTGTGGACGGACTTCGACGTCATCAAGGCCAAGTACTTCAAGTCGCGCCGCGCGCCCTTCTTCCACTACGCCCTGTTCGCGAACACGTACAACGGCGGCACCTCCAGCGGCATCTCCCGCGGCATCCCCGCGCATGACTTCGTGGTGACGCTGGGTGGCTGGCCCGTGGCGGGCGGCACGGAGCTGCAGCAGGCCGGCACCCTCATGCACGAGCTGGGGCACAACATCGGCCTGCGTCACGGCGGCAACGACGACAGCAACTACAAGGCCAACTACCTGAGCCAGATGAACTACGAGTACCAGATGTACGGCCTGCGCATCGACGGCGTGGACAACGTGCTGGACTACTCGCGCGTGCGCGTCGCCTCCATCAGCGAGGCGGCCGTCAACGAGGTCTCCGCGTTCGCCCCCATCGCGCCCACCACGGAGGCGGACCTGGCCCACATCGGCGTGCGCATCAACGGCGTGCAGCGCGCCGGCACCGCGAGCGCGAACCTGGACTTCAACGGCAACGGCACCATCCAGGCCGCGTCCTACGCCTACAGCCTCAACCACGACGCGGACACCACCGACATCCTCCCCGCGTCGCAGCATGACTGGCTGGCGCTGGTGTACGACGGCGCCGGGCAGATTGGCGACGGCTGGCTGGGCACGTCCCAGGGCCTGAGCCGCCAGCAGCCCTTCTTCGTCGTCCCGGAGAAGACCGAGTCCTGCCTCACGGCGGAGATGGCCCGCGCCCGGTAGTCCCGGGGCCGCCCATCCTGGCGAGTCGTCCCCCGCCGGGTCCCTCTTCACGAGGGATCCGGCGGTCGTGTCTTGAGCGCGTGCCCGCGTAGAATCCGGCGCATGTCGCATGTCGCACTCGTGGGCTACGGACGTTTTGGACGCGCGCTGGGAACGCTGCTGGAGGCGGTGGGCGTGGCGCACCGCGCCCTGGACCCGGTGGCGGACATCCCGGGGCCGCTCCGCGCGCACTCGGTGGGTGAGCTGCTGGAAGGGGCGGAGCTGGTGGTGGTGGCGGTGCCGGTGCCCCAGATGCGGGACGTGCTGCGCTCCCTGCGGCCCCACCTGCGGCCAGAGCACCTGGTGCTGGACGTGGGCAGCGTGAAGGTGAAGCCCGTGGAGGCGCTGACGGAGGTGCTGGGCGCGCGGGTGCCCTGGGTGGGCACGCATCCCCTCTTCGGCCCCTTGAGCCTGGCCATGGCCGAGCGCCCCATGCGCGTCGTGCTCTGCCCCAACCCGCTGCATCCGGAAGCGGCCCCGCGCGCCCGGCGCTTCTACGAGGGGCTGGGCTGCGAGGTGATTGAACAGACGCCCGAGGGGCATGACCAGGTGATGGCGCGCACGCATGCCCTCACCTTCTTCGTGGCCAAGGGGATGGTGGACTCCGGCGCCGCGGCGGACGTGCCCTTCGCGCCAGCCAGCTTCAAGGCGCTGTCGCGAACCATCGAAACCGTGCGCGCGGACGCGGGCCACCTCTTCAACGCCATCCAGCAGGAGAACCCCTTCGCCACGCAGGCGCGAGGGCAACTGCTCGCGGCGCTCCAGGACATCCACCACGACCTGGAGGCAGCGCCCGCGGTGATGCAGGCGCCGGAGACTTCGGGCGTCGCGGTGCCCGGGCTGGAGCCGGAAGCACCCGCGCCCCGTGAGCCGCGCGAGCACATCGATGCGCTCGACCGCGAGCTGGTGGAGCTGCTCGCCCGCCGGGAAGAACTGGCCCGCCGTCAGCGCCGGGCCCATGAGGCCGGGAACGAGCCCGCTCGCACGGAGACGCTGCTCGCCGTGCGCCGGGCGTGGGCCCGGGAGCTGGGCGTGGACGCGCAGGAGGTGGAGGCCGTCTTCCGCGCCGTGCTGGGAAGCAGCCTGCGATGACGCGGCGTCAGGCCCGGAAGACCCAGGCCTGGCAGCGCGAGGCCGCGGCGGTGAAGCACATCCTCGAACAGGAAGCGCGGCTCGGAGGCACCTATGCGCTGGTGGCCGGCGAGCTCCAGCACTGGACGCGCATGCCCCGCGACGGCGCGCTCGTGCGGGACTTCATGCTGATGGGTGATGGGCTCGCCATCCGCCTCTCCCATTACCTGAAGCGCCACGGCCGGGCGTTCTCCACGCTGGAAGAGGCGGAGTTCGTGTTGTTCGGCGGGGAGCCCAGCGGCGTGCTGGACTGAGCCTCAGAGGTACTCGTCCAGCCAGTCGAACATCCGGTGGTTGGCCACCGCCTGCGCGCCCTCCTGGCAGTGCAGGAGCCCCGTGTCCTGGGTGGTGAAGAGCATGTAGTCCTTCGGGCACTCCAGCGCGTCGAAGAGCAGCCGGGCCTGGCCCTGGGAGAACGCCTCCGCGGTGCCGTCCATCACCAGCGTGCGGCAGCGGATGCGGTGGACGGTGGGCTCGTTGTTGAACCGGCGCAGCTCGAAGAGCAGGGCCGACGGCGTGCTCACGCCGTGCTTGGACATCGCGTCCTTCATGTACCAGCGATACAGGAACACCTGCTCCATCAGCTGGGCCATGGCCGCGTCGAAGGCCTGGGGGTCGCTGTCCAAGAGAGGCATCACCTCCGGGAAGTACATGTTGAACTGCTCGAAGGAGGACTCGCCCCAGTTGAGGACGCCGGGGTTGGGGATGAGGATCTTGATGCGCCGCTCGAACGCGGCGGCGCGCGGCACCAGCGCACCGCCCATGCTCCAGCCCAGCAGCGCGATGCGCCGCGAGTCCACGCCCGCGATGCACAGCGCGAAGTCCACCACCGGCCGGATGACGTTCTCCCAGTCGTGGCGGAAGGGAAGCCCCTGCTCGCGGATGGCCATGCCCTGGCCGGGCGCGTGCACGATGAGGCAGTGGTAGCCCCGCGCGAGCGCCGCGTCGATGACGTACTTGGACTCCTCCGGCCACGCGTCGCGGCCCTGCTGGAAGATGAGCAGCGGCGCGATGCTCCGGGCGCTCGGGGCGCGGAAGAAGTAGCCGGGCAGCGTGGTGCCCTCGTACGGGATGCGCACGGGCGTACCCGGTATCTTCAGCAGGTGGAGCGCCTTGTTGTACGCGTCCACCGCCTTGCGCCCGGTGGCGACCCCGCTCGGGTGGCCAGGCTCGGGGTGGTGGATGAGCGCGGCGCGGTAGTAGTTGGCGGCGCGCAGGTAGGCATTGCCCGCGCTGATGGAATGACGGCGGGACAGGCTCACGTCGCCCATGGCGCGGATGCGGTCGGCGGTGCTGACCCACTCATTGGGCCAGCTCCAGTCATCCCCCGCGACGATGCGGGTTGCCGTATCCAGCACCTCGCTGATGTCCGACTGCGCGCTGTAGGTCCCGGCCAGGAAGTGCAGGAGCTGGCTCTCCATGATGGGGTCCGCCATCAGCCCCAGCTCCCACCAGGGCCGGGGCTCCTCGGTGGATGCGGCCGTCGTGGAAGGACGTCCGGCCGCCGCCGAGGGAGCGCCCCGGAGGAGCGCGAGCC
Source organism: Corallococcus sp. CA049B (assembly GCF_003611685.1). NCBI lineage: Bacteria > Pseudomonadati > Myxococcota > Myxococcia > Myxococcales > Myxococcaceae > Corallococcus > Corallococcus sp. CA049B. Next base: position 19,300 of record NZ_RAWC01000157.1, read on the forward strand.
CTCCGGTCAGCCCCAGGCTGGCTTGGATGAGGGAGCGACGGTCCAGTGTGATGCCCATGGTCTCTGGCCTCCAGCGAAGTGCTGGCGGTTCGAACACCGCGGGCCTCCACTTCTGTCACCCGGAAGGCCTCGCGGGCCGCGACGGTGTTCGCGGTGGGGCGCTCGGCGGGCCGGGTGGCGCACGTGCTGGAACAGCGGGAGCAGGGGCACCTGCCGCACCCCAGGGCTCGCTACGTCGGCCCCTCTTCACCTGCCATGGATTGAATTCATCGGCCGGGATTCAGGGGGGTGGTGGCGATGTTGGTGGACCCATTGCGACTCTTCACCCTTTGGAGCCATTGCATGATGAAGAAGACCGCCCTGCTGACCTGCCTGCTCGGATTGCTGGGAGCTCTCCCGGCCAGCGCCGCTGAACTCAAGGATGTGTTCGGCAAGGAGGTCCCCATCGGGCAGGGCAGGCCCACCCTGGTGCTGTATGCCAACAAGAGCACCAAGGAGGAGCTGCGCCAGCGCGCCTCCCAGTTCATCTACGGCGTGCGTGAGAAGAAGCCCATCGTCGTCATCCACGTGGACCTGCGCGACGTCCCGGGCCTCTTCAAGGGCATGGCCCGCGGGGAGATCCGCAAGAGCCACGACGAGTCGCTCGCCGCCATGAAGGACCTGTACCGCCAGAAGGGCGAGGCACCGCCCGCCGAGCTCGACTCGTCGCTCTACATGGTCGCGGACTCCAAGGGTGAACCCCACAAGTCCATGGGCCTGGAGAAGGGCTTCGACCGCGTGTTCGCCCAGGTGCTCGGCACCTCCGGGCAGGAGATCGCACGCGGGGCCTTCTCGGAAGGTGCCCGGAAGCTCAGCCAGGCGATGAGCGCCGCGCCCGCCGTGGCGTCCCGCGCGCCCTGAGTTCACGGGATGAGGTGAAACACCTCGGACCCCAGGTGCGGACCAGGGCAGGCGTTGGCTAGTCTGACGCCCGCCCGTTCCACCTGGAGTCCTTCATGCACGTCGAATCCCCGCGCAGCGCCCGTTCCCCGAAGGCCGTGACGTTCCTCCGCATCCCGGTGCTGCTCGCCGTGGGCATGATGACGATGGGCAGCGGCATGGGGAACCCGGGCTGTAGCAGCGGCGTTCCTGAATGTGAGGAGGGATGCGCCATCGCGGGCACCTACACGCTCCAGTTCGCGGACGCATCGCCTCCGGGCGAGGGATGCGAGGCATTGGGGTTCGGCCTGCCACAGGGACCGCTCGTGCTGACCCTGTCCGACAGCTACGTCACGGCGAAGTTCGGCGACGAGACGCTGGGGACCTACTACGAGGGGGAGCCCGCACGGCGGCTCTACTTCTCCACCGCGCAGTACCTCACCGAAAAGGGCGTCAGGCGCACCGTCCTGATTGACTCGACGGTGGCCGCGCCCTCGCCCCGGTCGGCCACCGACAGGTCGGTCATCGAGGGGGTGTATGATCTGGAGATCCTCTCCTCCGAGGACAACCGCGTGAAGTGCCACATCAAGCGGAGCTTCACCGCGACGCGGTAGGGGGGCCTCCGGGT
>NZ_RAWC01000158.1:0-20763 GCF_003611685.1 Corallococcus sp. CA049B
ACCCTCCCCCGCAAGCAGACTGTCATGCCCCTGCGGGCGCACCGCCCCGGCCGTCAGACAAAGGACGGTGAGCCACCTGTCCGGGTCATAGGCGGCAATGCCTTCCATCCTGGATAGTCGAATCCATCGCAAGCAGGATGATCCTTCTCGCGCTCCGTCCCAAGTCCTCTCATCCGCTGCGACTGCTTCGCGAGCCTCACGCTCGCGGCGAGGGGGACGACCATGAAAAGAGCAGGCCTTCACCTGATGCTGGCGCTCGCGGCGGCGCTGCTGGCGGGCTGTGGAGCCACGGCCGGGGACACCGGGACGGCGCGGTTCTCCGTCTCGGCGCCTCAATCCCTCTCATCCACCATCGCCCGCGTGGCGGTTGCTTCGGGCGGGCCGGACATCCGCACCGTCTGGGTGGACCTGGCGCCCACGAATGGGGTGTGGGGCGGCACCATCGGCAACATCCCCGCCGGCACCGGCCGTGCCTTCGCCGCGCGCGCCTATGACGCCTCCGGCACCCTGCTCTTCTCAGGCTCCGCCGACGGCGTCTCCATCCTCGCGAACCAGACGACCCTCGTCGCCATCACCCTCCAGCAAGTCAATCCGCCGCCACCCTTCGACAACGAAGCACCCATCATCGACTTCGTGGCGGCGAACCCGAGCACCGTGGCGGCCGGAGGCACTGTCTCCCTGTTCTCCTCCGCGCACGACCCGAACCCGGAGGACACGATCAGCTACACGTGGAGCGCCACGGCAGGCTCCATCTCCTCGCCCTCCGAACGAGCCACCACGTGGACGGCGCCCACGTCCACCGGCATCCAGACGCTGACGCTCACGGTGACGGACTCGCGCGGTCTGGCCTCCAGCGCGCTCCTGGTCGTCAACGTCCTGCCCGAAGGGGAAGGCGAGGCCGAGCTGTCCATCTCCTTCAACAGCGCACCGGAGGTGTCCTCGCTCGACGCCGCGCCCACGCGTCTCGTCGTCGGGCAGCCGACGTCGGTGTCCGTGACGGCGTCGGATCCGGACGGAGACACCCTCGCCTACGCCTGGAGCGCGTCGTGCGCGGGGACCTGGACCGATGCGTCCACCAGCGCCGCTCGATTCACGCCCTCGCTCGCGCCGGCCAAGGCCTGCAACAACTGCCGCCTGAGCGTCTCCGTGTCCGACGGACGCGGCGGGCACAACACGGGCACCGTCGCCCTGTGCGTCACCAGCACGCCTCCCGCCCAGCACCTCGAGCCCGTCATCCTCCGCTCCTACCGCTCCTCGGACACGGCCATCCCGGGGCAGAAGCTCACCTACGAGGTGGCGGCCATGGACCCGCAGGGCTCCGCGCTGACCTTCGCCTGGGGGGCCGCTGGCGGCGAGCTGGGCCCCCCCACCGAGGACGGCTCCCACAGCCGCATCACCTGGACGGCCCCGTCTTGCGTCAGTGCCAGCTCCCCCCCTTTCGTGATCATCGTCGTCATCAATGCCTTCAACCTCACGGCCACGCGAAGGTTCCCGGTGACGGGGCTGCCCATCTGTTCCCTGGGCTGGGTCCCCACGGGGTCCATGAGCACGGCCCGGTGGGGCGCCACGGCCACGTTGCTGCTCAACGGCAAGGTGCTCGTCGCGGGGGGCGAGAACACGAGCAGCGGCTTCGAGACGGCGGAGCTGTATGACTCCACCACGGGCGCCTGGAGCCCGACCGGCTCCATGAACGAGGCGCGCGTTCTGTACCGGGCGACGCTGCTGCCCGGCGGCAGCGTGCTCGTGACGGGGGGCATGACGGCGGAGCGGTACGACCCGGCCACGGGCGCCTGGAGCGTGACCGGCCCCGTCGTGAAGACGCGTGAGTTCCACACCGCCACGCTGCTGCCCGACGGAAAGGTCCTGGTCGCGGGGGGCTTCGAACCCTTCACCGACTATCTCGCGTCGGCGGAGGTGTATGACCCGGCCACGAACACCTGGAGCCCGACCGGTCCCATGACCGAGCCGCGCGAGAACCACACCGCGACGCTGCTGCTCAACGGCAAGGTCCTGGTCTCGGGCGGCTCGAACCATGGCGGCAACCTGACGTCGGCGGAGCTGTACGACCCGGCCACGGGCACCTGGAGTTCCACCGGCTCCATGGCCCAGGACCGCTCCCGCGCCACGGCGACGCTCCTGAGCGGCGGCAAGGTCCTCGTCGCGGTGGGTTTCGACAGCCACGCCCATTACCTTGGGACGGCGGAGTTGTACGACCCGGCCTCGGGCACCTGGAGCCCGACCGGTTCCCTGGCCGCGCCTCGCTTCGGGCCGACGGCGACGCTGCTGCGGAGTGGGGAGGTGCTGATCGCGGGGGGAGCGGACATCGATGGCAATTTCCTCGCGACGGCGGAGCTGTACGACCCGGCCACGGGCATGTGGCGCCCGACCGACTCCATGCCCGCCCCTCGCTTCGGGCACACGGCGACGCTGCTGTCCAACGGACAGGTCCTCGTCGCGGGAGGCGTCAACAACAGTGGGTATCTCACGAGCGCGGAGCTGTACCGCCCATTCCTGGGGACATGGAGTTCGACCGGCGCCAGCATCACGCCGCGCCTGGAGCTCTACCGCCCCTGACCGCGCGGCGCTGGACCGTCCCTCCGAGACGGCGGGACGGTCAGGAGTCCGGTGCGTGACGGCCAGGGTGCCGTTGCAACCGCGCTGGGGGCATGGGCCGGAAGCGGAGGCGTCCGTCATCTTCCGCGGATGGGATTGCCCACGGGAATGAAGAGGACACTCCTTCACTGACCTGAAGGCCCGCGCCGCCCCACCCTCCCACGCAAGCAGACTGTTACGCCTCAGCGGGCGCGCCGCCACTGCCGGGAGGGACGCTACCGGAGGCGCCATGCATAGCCTTCCCGCCTGTTGCCGGACGCCGCCGGCACAGGGAGGCAGCATGCAGCAGGCGCATGGGTTCGTCGTCAATGGACGTGACGACTGCGTGGGCCGCCTCTGCGCTTCCGCTTCCCATGCGCCTGCTTCGCGAGCCTCACGCTCGCGGCGAGGGGGACGACCATGAAAAGAGCAAGAGCAGGCCTTCATCTGATACTGGCGCTCGCGGCGGCGCTGTTCGCGGGCTGTGGAGATACCTCAACGGACACCGGGACGGCGCGGTTCGCTGTCTCGGTGCCCCAATCCCTCTCATCCACCATCGCCCGTGTGGCGGTCGCCTCGGGCGGGCCGGACATTCCTTCTGTCTGGGTGGATCTGGCGCCCACGAATGGGGTGTGGGGCGGCACCATCGGCAACATCCCCGCCGGCACCGGCCGTGCCTTCGCCGCGCGCGCCTATGACGCCTCCGGCGCCCTGCTCTTCTCCGGCTCCGCCGACGGCGTCTCCATCCTCGCCAACCAGACGACCTTCGTCGCCATCACCCTCCAGCAGCTCAATCCTCCGCCGCCCTTCGACAACGAGGCGCCGGTCATCGAGTTCGTGGTGGCCTCCCCCAGCACCGTGGCGGCCGGAGGCACCATCTCCCTGTACTCCTCCGCGCATGACCCGAACCCGGAGGACACCATCAGCTACGCATGGAGCGCCACCGCGGGCACGTTCGCCTCGACGACCGAGCGCTTCACCTCGTGGACGGCGCCCACCTCCACCGGCATCCAGACGCTGACGCTCACGGTGACCGACTCGCGCGGCCTGGCTTCCAGCGCAATCCTGGTCGTCAACGTCCTGCCCGAAGGGGAAGGCGAGGCCGAGCTGTCCATCTCCTTCAACAGCGCACCGGAGGTGTCCTCGCTCGACGCCGCGCCCACGCAGCTCGTCGTCGGGCAGCCGACGTCGGTGTCCGTCACGGCGTCGGATCCGGACGGGGACACCCTCGCCTACGCCTGGAGCGCGTCGTGCGCGGGGACCTGGACCGATGCGTCCACCCGCAGTGCTCGATTCACGCCCTCGCTCGCGCCGGCCGAGGCCTGCAACAACTGCCGGCTGAGTGTCTCCGTGTCTGACGGACGCGGCGGGCACAACACGGGCACCGTCGCCCTGTGCGTCACCAGCACTCCCCCCGTCAACCACCTCGAGCCCGTCATCCTCCGCTCCTACCGCTCCTCGGACACGGCGAGCCCGGGCCAGGTGCTCACGTATGAGGTGGTGGCCAGCGACCCCGAGGGCTCCGCGCTCAGCTTCGCCTGGGACTCCAGCGTCGGCACGACAGGCGCTGCCACGCAGGTGGGCACCCACAGCCGCGTCACCTGGACGGCGCCCGCGTGTCTCCGCCCGGGCACGACTCCAACCGTGACCGTCACCGTGACGAATGCCTTCGACCTCACGGTCAGCCGGAGCTTCACGGTGGAGGGGCTGCCGGACTGTGCCCTGGTGGGGCAGTGGGATCCGACCGGCCCCATGGGTGGCGGGCCCCGGTGGGGCCACACCGCGACGCTGCTTCAGGACGGCAGGGTGCTCATCGCGGGAGGAAGCGCCCAGAAACGCAGCTTCTATCTCGAAACGACGGAGCTGTTTCACCCGGCCACGAACACCTGGAGCGCGGGCGCCCCCATGAACGCGCGCCGCCTCTTCCACTCGGCGACGCTGCTGCTGGACGGCAAGGTGCTCGTCGTGGGAGGCGAAGGCTTGGAGGGCGTCGAGGGATTCTCCGCTGGGGCGGAGCTGTACGACCCGGCCACGAACACCTGGACCCGGACAGGCTCGATGGCCCAGGGCCGCTCCAGGCACCTGGCGGCGCGGCTGCTGGACGGCAAGGTGCTCGTCGCGGGAGGCGAGGACATCAACGGCTCCCTCACGTCCGCGGAGGTGTATGACCCGAACACGGGCACCTGGAGCCCGGTGGGAGCCATGGCCGAACCCCACTTCTCCACGGCGTCGCTGCTGCCCACGGGCAAGGTGCTCGCCCCGGGAGTCGCGGCGGCGGAGCTGTACGACCCGGCCACGCGAACCTGGAGCCCGGCCCCCGCCCCGCTCGCGCCCCTGGGAGGCCAGCAGCCGGTGGTGCTGCGCGATGGCAAGGCGCTCATCACAGCGGGCAGGACGGCGCAGCTGTATGACCCCTTCCTGAACACCTGGAGCCTGACGGGTGCTCCGCTCGAACCCATCGGTGGCCCGGCGGTGCGGCTGGTGGATGGCAGGGTGCTCGTCGTGGGCCCGGAGGTGGCGGAGCTGTATGAGCCGGGCTCGGGCACGTGGAGCATGGCCCCTGCGCCGGCCATCTCGCGTCTTGGATACACGGTGACGGCGCTGGCCGACGGCAGGGCGCTCATCGCCGGGACACCTCCCAACACCGAAGAGGAGTCGGAGTCCGCGGAGGTCTACACGCCGTGAGGCGCGCCACGCATCACCGGGTGCGGGTGCTCGCGGCAGTGCGGTGCGCGGGCTGAATGGATGCCGAGGGGACACCGGGACGGCGCGGTTCGCCGTCCCGGTGCTCCACTCCCAGTCCACGGCAATACCTTCATGAGGGTGCGCGGAAGGGAGGAAACCCATGGTGCCGGCGCTCCTCACGGACCTCTATGAGCTCACGATGGTGGACGCATACCTCGCCGAGGGGCTCCACGAGGAAGCGGCCTTCAGCCTCTTCGTCCGCCGGCTGCCCACGCGCCGGAACTTCCTGCTGGCGTGCGGCCTGGAGCAGGCCCTGACCTATCTGGAGACGCTCCGCTTCTCTCCCGGGGAGCTCGCCTGGCTGGAGTCATTGGGGCGCTTCTCCCGGCAACTGCTGGACTGGCTGGAGCACTTCCACTTCAACGGGGACGTTCACGCCGTGCCCGAGGGCACCCCCGTCTTTGGCCAGGAGCCGCTGCTGGAGGTGGTGGCCCCCCTGCCCGAGGCGCAGCTCGTGGAGACGTATCTCATCAACCAGGTGCACCTGCAGACGCTGGCGGCCTCCAAGGCGGCGCGGGTGGTGGAGGCCGCGCGTGGCCGGCCCGTGGTGGATTTCGGCGTGCGACGCATGCATGGCGAGGACGCGGGCCTCAAGGTGGCGCGCGCGGCCCACGTCGCCGGGGTGAGCGCCACGTCCAACCTTCAAGCCGCGCAGCGCTACGGCATCCCCGTCGCGGGCACCCTGGCGCACAGCTACATCCAGGCGCACGACGACGAGCTCGCCGCCTTCCGCGCCTACGTCCACCGCTTCCCGGAGACGACGCTGCTGGTGGACACGTACGACACGCTCGACGGCGTGCGGAAGGTGGTGGCGCTCGCGAAGGAGCTCGGGCCGGACTTCCACGTGCAAGCGGTGCGGCTGGATTCAGGGGACCTGGCGTCGCTCTCGCACCAGACCCGTGCGCTGCTGGACGCCGCGGGGCTGGAGCGCGTGCGAATCTTCGCGAGCGGCGGGCTGGACGAGGACGAAGTGGCGCGGCTGCTGGCGCATCAAGCCCCCATCGACGCCTTCGGCGTGGGCACGGCCATGGGGGTGTCCGAGGACGCGCCCGCGTTGGACATGGCCTACAAGCTGGTGGAGTACGCGGGCCGGGGGCGGCTCAAGCTGTCACCGGGCAAGGTGCTGCTGCCCGGACGCAAGCAGGTGTTTCGCGAGGAGTGGGACGGCGTGGCGAGCCGGGACATGCTCGCGTGCCATGACGAGGTGCTGCCGGGGCGCCCCCTGCTGCGGCAGGTAATGCACGCGGGCCGGCGGCTGGAGGGCGCCTCTCCCCCGCTGACGGCGCTCCGGATGCACGCGCGGGAGGAGCTGACGCGCCTGCCGCTGGAACTGCGAGGGTTGGAACCGGCACGGCCTCCCTATCCGGTGGCCGTGAGTCCCGCGCTGAGCGCCGCGAAAGAGCAGGTGGTCGCCAGGTTGCGCGAGCAACTGCCAGCGCACTGATTGCGCTCACCCGTGAGCAGCCGAGCCATGCTTCCGGGCCTCTTGTCGGCGAGAGGAGAGCACGCACCTTGGCGGGCACCATGCCCCCGTTCCTCCGCTCCCCCCGGCCTGCCCGCGCGTTCGGGTTGGCATTGTTTGTGTTTCCATTCTTGATGGCGCTGGCATGCCAGGGCGCCGCGCTTTCCGAGCCCGAAGAGGCGCTGGAGCAGCAGTCGCCGCGCCTCGTCCTGGAGCCCGGCCAGCTCGTTGTCTCGCTCACCTTCGATGACGCGAGGGCCAGCCAGGTCAACGCGGCATCCTTGTTGGCGGCGCGCGGCCTGCGCGGGACCTTCTTCGTCAGCAGCGGGCGGCTTGGCCTTCCGGGCTACCTGACCCTTGCGCAGCTCCGGAGTTTCCAGGCCGCTGGCCACGAGGTGGGCGGCCACACGGTGTCCCATGTCCAGCTCCCCACGCTGGACGTGGACTCGCAGCGCCGGCAGGTGTGTGACGACCGCGTGGCCCTGATGAACGCGGGGCTGAGGGTGACGTCGTTCGCCTACCCGTCCGGAGCCCGGGACGCGACCACCGAGCAGGTCGTCATCGGCTGCAACTACAACTCCGCGCGAGAGTCTGGCGGCCTGCGGACGCCGGACAGCTGCACGAGCTGCCCGTACGCGGAGACCGTTCCGCCGCAGGACGCCTTCGCCATTCGCAACCACGGCTCCATCCAGAGAACCCAGACGCTGGCGGACCTGCAGGGGCTGGTGCTGCGCGCCGAGTCCGCAGGCGGTGGCTGGGTGCCCATCGCCTTCCACGAAATCTGCCCGGGGCCATGTCCGGCGTCCGAGACCTACGGCATCAACGTGTCCACCTTCACGGCCTTCCTGGACTGGCTCGCGGCGCGCGCTTCGCGAGGCACGTTCGTGCGCACAGTGGATCAGGTCATCGGTGGCGCGGTGAAGCCGCCCGTCAACGGGCCCCCGCTGCCCGACGCGGGCACGCCACCTCCGACACAATTGCTGGCGAATCCGTCCCTGGAGACAGACAGCAACGGAGACGGAACACCGGACTGCTGGCAGCGCGGCGGCTACGGCGCCAACTCCTACAGCTGGTCGCGGACCGCGGATGCCCATTCCGGAAGCTGGGCCCAGCGCTTGAGCCTCACCAGCTACTCCAGCGGGGATCGCAAGCTCATCTCCTTGCAGGATCTGGGATCGTGCGCGCCGCCGCTCACCTCGGGCCACCGCTACAGGGTTTCCGCCTGGTACAAGGCCACCGCCGCGCCCCTCTTCAAGGCGTACTACCGCAACGCCTCGGGCGGCTGGGTGTGGTGGGCACAGAGCGCGCTGCTGCCCACGCGCGGCACCTACGGCTACGCCGAGTGGACGACGCCCGCCGCGCCATCCGCGGGCCTGGGATTGAGTGTGGGGCTGGCCCTGGAGCGCGTCGGCACGCTGACGATGGATGACTTCAGGCTCGAGGACCTCGGTCCGAGTCCCTTCGCGCCGCTCGAACCCGAACCGCCGCCGGTCCCCTGAGCTCCTGAGGGGAACGCCAAGCGCTCTTGCCCCCGCGGGTGCGTACCCTCGATTGCTTGCCCTGCTTGCCGAGCCGGGGCGCGAAGCGCATTTGATGAAGGCATGACGCTCATCCACCAGTTCATGCCCGACTGCGCGCTGCGCGAGGTGGACCGGGTCGCCACCGCCGCGAGCCCCGAGAGGGCCTGGGCAGCCATGCGAGCGATGGATCTGCACGACGTCCCGTTCATCCGCTGGCTCTTCGCACTCCGGCTGCTCCCCGAGCGCAGCCTCGCGCGCCTTCGTGGCAAACCGGTGCGGCGGTCCCCGCACATGCGGATCGATGACATCGTGGCGCCGGGAAACGGCTTCCTCCTGCTGGGCGAGGAGACCGGACGCGAGCAGGTGGTCGGCGCCATCGGGCGTTTCTGGCGACCGAGCATCGACTTCGTGGGCGTCACGCCTGGGGACTTCACGGCATTCAGCGAGCCAGGCTTCGGCAAGCTCGCCTGGAACGTGCGGGTGGAGCCACGCGAAGCAGGCGGCGCGTGGCTGGGTGTCGAGCTGCGGGTGACGGCGACGGACGCGGCCTCGTGGAGACGCTTCCGGCGGTACTGGTGGCTGATCGGCAGGTTCTCCCGGATCATCCGCCGGAGCGAGCTGCGCAGGTTGCGGCGGCAGTTGGACCGCGAGAAGCCGCCGCGGGCTCGACAGGAGGGACCCGCGGGTCTGACGTCTCCCTTGAGCCGTGGCGCGCTCAGGAGAGGTGGCTCGACACTTCGTCGTGCAACGCCTCCGCGTGATGCGGGTGGCCCTGCTCCGTGATGTTTGCGGGCGGCACCTCCCGCACCAGCCAGAGGCAGGCGCATTCACCATCCGCGCAGTCCTGGGATGCGGACCGAGAGAAGCTCCACCACCTGCAGAGCTTCTTCCGCTCGGCCTCGTCCGGCGCACTGAAGCCGCTGGAGCGATAGAGCACGGCCGCATCCGCCTGCCGCTTCTTCTCCGCGGCGGAGGCCTGCTGCTCTCCCTGGATGTGGACCGCCAGCCGGGACACCCCTTTTTTTGGATCCTTGGCCCACGTGTTCAGGCTGTTCAGGAAGGCCTCTCCGATCCCATTGCCCCAGAAGCCGGGCGGGACGAAGAAGTCCCCTTCGTCCCAGGCCAGCAGCCCACCCGCCGCATCCTCACCACACCGCGCGCGGACGAGTGCGAGCTGGATGTCGTGTGATCGCTGGCCGTCGTAGCGGACCGGGTGCTTGAAGGAGAGCAGCCTCGCGCCGTCCCCCATGGGCGGAACGCGCTTCTTCTGCATCCAGGCGGACATCGCCAGCCCGGGGTGTTGCTTCCCATCCACATCCTCCACATGGCCCCCGTCCCGGCCGGACGTCAGGTCGAACTGCGCTTCGAGGAAGCGCGCGAATCGCTGCGGATACAGCGTCTTCAGGAGCGGCCACCACAGCCGGAAGAGCGGCGCTTGCGTCCAGCGCGCGAAGTAGTTCATCAGCCCCAGGTAGGCCGGATGGTTGTGTGTCTCGTCGAGCTTTTCACAGAGGAAGACCTCCTCCATGAAGAGCAGGGCCCTCCGGCAGGCCTGGAGCGACAGGGTGATGTCACGAGGCCGGGGTGAGTGCGAGGGCCTCACCGGGACGCCCTGCCGCAAGCGCGCGAGGGGCACCAGTTCCTCCAGGTACTGCTCCTCCTCGAACACCTCTCGCAAGAGCCGATGCGCCCCCGACGCATGCAGCAACGTGTCGATCTCCGCCGCACGCGACGCGAAGCGCTCGAAGCGCTCCGAGTACCCGGCGGGAAGCGGGAGCCACTCCCGGCGGGCCTGGGCGAAGAAGCGGGCGCCCTGCCCCGGGTGCTCCACCTTCACGTCGAGCTGCCGCAGGATGGGCTGGAACGCCAGCTCGGCCTCGTGCTCGCCCAACCGCCGGTACGCCTCCCACTGCGCCTCGTCGTAGAACTGGTCTCCGGTCGACTCATGCGGGAAGGCCGCGTTGCGCGTCTTGTACTGAGTGACGTCCGCCGGCTCGTTGCCCATCAGCGTGGGCCGGATCATCAGCAGCACCCCGGTGTCCCCCGTCGGGTAGTGGATGTCTCCGGCCACCATCGGCTGGCGCGCCAATCCATCCGGACCGGGGCGCAGCGGTGACAGGTCGATGCGGATGTCCACGCCGAAGTCCTCACGCACCCGCCGCACGGCGTTGCCGAAGTCGTCGAACGCGAGGTCCGGATCCCTCCCGCAGTCGGAGACGAGGATGTAGCGGCAGTGCCGGCGCACCAGCTCGTAGAGCGCCAGGTTCTCGAAGTGCCCGCCGTCCGAGAGGTGCACGTCGCGGCCCTGGGCTCGCGACATCCCGAACATCTCCTTGAAGAAGGGCAGCCCGACGGCCCACTCGAAGTAATGCCCCCGGCCTCGTGTCGGGTGGGGCCACCACAGCCCCAGGCGGAAGTTGAAGGCGGTCATGAGGAAGGTGAAGGCCGCCCCGAGCCGCTTGGAGTAGGCGCCCATGTTCGAGTTGAAGGCCGCGCCCGATGCGGTCATGGCCGCGCCGAGCGACGGCGCCCCTCCTTCACGCCGGCTCGTGCCCTCGGACGTCCAGCCCGCCGCTTCATGCGCCACGCTCATCCCAACGGCCGAGAGCACGGCGCTCTGGGCACCTCGCCCCAGGTTGCGCATCGAGTCCTTCGGCCGCAGGTCATTGGCCGCGCAGCAGATGAGGTGCAGCGGCCTGGCCGGAACGGAATGGTTTAGCGCCGTCAGCGGGAGGTCGTCTGTCCGGCGCTCGCTCGCGGGCTCCGCTCGTCCCGAGTCCGGGAGGGACGCGCCCAGGTAGGCGCGCGCGAGCCTCGACCGGTAGAAGTGGTGCAGCCCCATCCGGGTGGTGTCGAAGCAGAAGAGCGTCGCGACGGTGATTCCAGCGGCCAGCAGGAACAGCGGCAGGAGCTGCCCCTGCGTCCGTGCATGGGAGACCAGGGCCATGACGCCAATGAGGAACAGCACCACGACGACCGCGGAGAGCAGCGGGATCGCCACCGGCCGCGCGCGCGCCCGCTTGCCGGGCACACTGGGACGGCTCGGCTCAAGGGTGAAGCGCTTCTGCAAGCGCGTGAGCACCGCCATGAGGAAACCGGCGAGAACGGGCCCCCCCGCGACGAACAGGGACTGGACCCCCACGGAGTGGAACCAGTCCTCGCCGATCCAGGCACCGCCCAGCCAGCACAACGCGATGCCCGCCCAGAGCGCCGCGAGCAGGAACAGCCGGCTGATGACCCGGCCGAACGCGTACGTCCAGGCGGGCTGCTGCGTGCTCCGGCCCAGGCGCGAGAAGAGGAAGCGCAGCAGGACGAGCGCGCCCGCGCTGGCCATCCACACCGCCGCGGGGCTGAACAAGGCCCGGAGCATGGGCCCGGAAGGCGGGGCCAGGGTCTGCATGCGCCGCCAGCCCAACATGTTGGACATGGCCATCAGGGCCCCTGCGTGGCCGCGCGCAAAGAGCCATTCGAGCCCGAGCGTCATGCCGACGGCAAAGAGCGCCGCCAGGACATAGGCCCAGGAGCCCTCCAACGAGCGCGAGTCGCGGTCGCCGCTCACCTCCAACCCTCGCCAGGCCACTTCGCCCACCAACAACTCCACGGACGTCAGCACGGCCAGGAGCACGAGACCCCGATCGCCGGTCATGATCCCGCGCGCAAGGAACTCCCAGCCCAGGACGCCCAGCGTCAGGAGCGCGAGCGTCGCCAGGAGCGAAGGGATGGTGGCGTTCACCACCGACGACACCATCCTGCCCGAGTCCGAATTCAGCAGCCCGGGCCGGGGGCGCAGGAAGTTGCTGAACAGGCGCAGGTGGTGGACGGGGTCCGGCTCCGCCAGGCCCAGCGTCGACGGCGAGTCCGGGAAGGCGGGAGGCTCCTTCAGCGGATGGGGCTCAGCGCCCGGGTCGGCGCGAAGTCCAGCCCGCGCACGCCACGCCGTCCAGAAGCTCCCGACGTACCCACCGCCCGACACGGTCGAGAGGTAATGGAACACGCCGAGCAGCTTCAACTTCTCCAGCCCCTGCAGCAGTCCCAGATTGAAGGTGGCGCTGCGGATACCACCTCCGGAGAGCGCGAGCCCGAAGAGGTCGTCATGGGGATGCTCGATCCACGTCGGCGCTGAATCCCCATCCGGCCGCACGGTCGGCTCCCACGCGATCCTTCCGTCCGAGGGAGCCGCGCCTCCCTGCGCCCGCCCGGGCCGCCGCTCTATGGCTTTCAGCTCCAACGCCACGAGCCCTTCGATGCCCAGACCGGCCGCCTCCTCCCGTTGCTTACGCGTCCCCATGGCGGTTCCCCCTCCAGCCATGACTTGCTCCTGGACCTGCCCCGCGCAATCAACGAACAGCGTGCCCCCCGCCCGCTTGCTCCGTTCCGCCTCCGCGAACCGCACCCCACGAGGTCGACGTGACGGCAGGTCCTGAGTCAGGGAGCCCCAGAAAACAAAGGCCCTGGAGTCACCGGCTTGCACCGGAAACGCCAGGGCCTTCATTCGGCCGGGAGCCGTCCTTCAGGGACTACTGGATGGTGTACGCCACCGTGCCGCTGCAGCTCCCGCTGGAGTAGCAGCCGACGCGGATCTGGTAGGTGCCCGCCGTCGTGGCCTTGAAGCTCGCGTAGGACAGCGTGCCGCAGGCGTCGTCGTTCGAGGCGACCTGGGTGGTTCCGTTGTACAGGCGCAGGTACGTATCACCCGTGCCGGAGGCGCCCGGCACCGTGCAGGTGCCGAACTTGAGGGTCTGCCCGGCGGCCAGGGTGACGTTGCGGTTGACGGTGTTCTGGTTGGCGCTGTTGGTGTTGGTGGCGGTGAAGGTGAACGTCACCGGCGTGGGGGGCGGCGGGTAGCCCGCGCACAGGCGCGTGCTGGTCGCCACGCCGCAGTACTCGTCGATGGCCGGCCGGACGTAGGTGATGTCCTCGCCGCGGCAGCCCGTCTCCGTGCAGGTGTTGACGACGTTGCAGCTCCCGTTGGACTTGTAGTCGGTCTCGCCGCGCACCAGGATGCCGGCCACCGTGTAGCCGTTGTTCTCGTACACGCCCGAGCCCGAGTTGCCGCCGAACGTGTCCGTGGTGCCCACGAAGTAGTCCAGCGTGCCCGCGCGCGCGTCACGCACCGAGCCGCCCGAGTCGATCTTGAAGGGAATGCCGCTGCCCGAGCCGATGACCGTCACGTTGGTGCCCACGGGCAGCGCGGCGTTGCCCGAGCGAATGGGGGCGGGCGTGAAGCGCGGGGTGGCCGGCCGGTCCAACCGGACGACGGCGAAGTCCAGGTTGCGACCGCCCACCGTGCCCTGCTGGCGCGCGACAATCGCCTGGCAGGAGAAGATGTCCGCGGTCGTCACCTTCTGCATGGAGCCGGCGGCGGTGCGGTAGAAGTTGAAGACGAAGCGCGTGCTGGCGCAGGCCGACGCGCTGGTGATGCAGTGGCCCGCCGTGAGCACCAGGTCATCGTCGATGAGCGTGCCGGAGCAGAAGGCCGGGGTCAGGTCGTCCAGGAAGCGCTCGGAGGTGCAGAGGTTGTACGCGGAGCGCAGCGTGGACGCGTTGAAGGTGACGTCGTCGGGGTTGGTCGCGTTGAAGTCCGAAGGGTTCATCAGCGCGACGGTGGACTGCTCAGCGCGGGCGCGCAGCGTGGCGTTCGCGTGCGCGTACACGTCCGTGCGGTTGTCGGTCCCGTAGACGACGGGCTGCTTCTCCGTGCCCAGGGGAGCGTTGTCGGTGGACTCGGCCTCGGGGGCCGGACCACAGGCCACGAGGGAAAGGGTACACAGCAGCGTTCCAAGCAGCGTCCTACGGCCGGAAGTCCGGGGGATTCGCATGTGCTGAACACTCCTTGAGGGTGAGCACCGCCCGCCAGGGCGAGCAGCGGGCCGCATGCTCGCGCCAAACACGCACTCTCCGCAAGGCTCACTTATAGAGCACTCACCGTCGTCCAGGAATTTCCAGCAAAGCAGCCATGGACCGTCCAAAGGCCGTCGGCGCGCCGTCACTCGCTGTAGACTCACACCGCTTTCCGGGGGACTCCAGCCGGGGCACTTTGGAGGCCGTATGGCCACGCTCCGCTTCCGCTCGCAGGGCATCTCACCTCCACGCTGAAGCTGGCGAAGACGCTCCGGGCTCGCGGACACCGGGTGGTCTACTGCTCCCTGCCGGATGTCGAGTCCTCGCTCCAGGCCGAGGGCTTCGAGCTCATCCCTGTCTTCACGTCCCTCTTTCCCAAGGGCCTGGTGGCGGAGATGACGGCGAGGGCATCCCATTCGCGCGGCAGGGAGCTGCGCGAACTCGCGCGGGACCACATCCAGCGCCGCAATGCCGTGCTCCAGGCCACCCTGGACGGTGAATACGACAGGCTTCTGGAGGCCCTCCGCCCGGACCTCGTCCTCTGCGATGACCGGGTGATGGATCTGCCCATCGTGTGCCATGGCCATGGCGTCGCCGTGGCGCGGCTGAACACCACCCTGAGCCTCCCCCAGCACCTGTCGCACCTGCTGCCGACGAGCAACGGCAAGCCTCTCATCAGCGCGCTCACGCCCGTGCTGCGTCCGCTCGAGGTCATGCTCGCGCGCGGGCCTGGTGCCCCGCTTCCAGGAGTTCCACCGGCGGCTCGCGCTCAAGCATGGCTGCCCGATGGAGCCCGTGGACTTCCCCCCTTCCAGCTCCCCCTGCTGCGGGACGTGGTGCTCTTCCCCAGGGAGTTCACCATGCCGGACATGCCGGCCGGGCGCGAGCCGGTGCTCCACCTGGGCCCCTCCATCGATCTGGAGCGCCAGGAGCCGGCGTTTTCCTGGGAGCGGCTGAAGAAGGGCCAGCCCCTCATCTTCTTCTCGCTGGGCACGCTGGCCTCATCCGGCCTGGCCCGTCAGGTGATGAAGGCGGTGAGCGAGGCGGCGGCGCTGCGGCCACACTGGCAGCTCGTCCTCGCCGTGGGGTCCGTGCTCGACCCGGCGGAGTTCGACGGGGGCCCGGCGCAGCTCGTGGCCGTGCGCAAGACGCGCCAGCTTCAACACCCATCTGCAGATCGGCCCGCACTTCCAGGTCCCCACGCTGGTGATGAGCGCGCCGGAGTTCGACTTCCGCCGCTCGGCCGCGGACGTCCACTACCTGGGGCCGTGCGTGGATCTCGACCGGGCGGAGCCTCCGCTGCGCCTGGAGCCGCTCCAGGACGATTCGCCGCTCATCCTGTGCTCACTGGGGAGCCATGGCGACCGGCTGCGCGGACACCAGGCCTTCTTCCAGTCCGTCATCTCCGCCGTCGCGCGCAGGCCCCGGCTCCGGCTGCTCATGGCCGTGGGCAAGCAGTTGCGGACGGACGCCTTCGGCCCGCTGCCCCCCAATGTCACGGTGGTGGACTGGGTTCCCCAGCTCACTGTGTTGAAACAGGCGTCGCTGATGATCACCCATGGCGGGCTCAACAGCGTGAAGGAATGCATCTGTCTGGGCGTACCGATGCTCGTGTATCCGCTCATGTTCGACCAGCCGGGCAACGCCGCGCGCGTCGTCCACCATGGGCTCGGACTGAGGGGGAACATCCGAGAGGTCTCGGCGGAACAGGTGGACGCGCAGCTGGATCAGCTCCTCGGCACCCCTGCGTTCCAGGACCGGACCCGGGCCATGCAGCGGACTTTTCAGGATGCCGATGCCGCCAGCCGCGGCGCGGTGACGCTCGAGCAGCTGATCCAAGAGCAGCGGCTCGCGGCCTGAGTCAGGAGGCGCGCTCCTGCAGGGCCGGGGCGGACTCGGCGGGAGCGACCAGCTTCCCGGCGTCGAGCCGCAGGACGCGGTCAGCGACGCCGAAGTAACGGTCATCGTGGGAGATGACCACCACGGTCTTGCCCTTGCGCTTCAGCTCCGGAAGGAGCTCCGTGAAGAACACGGCCTTGAACGCGGGGTCCTGATCCGCCGCCCACTCGTCGAAGAGGTAGATGGGGCGGTCTTCCAGGTAGGCGGTGAGGAGCGCCAGACGCTTGCGCTGCCCCAGTGACAGCTCGGTGGTGGAGAGGACGCCGCCGTCGATCCGGACCTTCCGCGACAACTGGAGCAGCGACAGGTAGTGCTGCACCTGCGAGGCGGTGCCCTCTCCGACGAGCCCCAGCAGCCGTTCGAACAGGTAGAAGTCCGAGAACACGGCGGAGAACAACTGCCGGTAGGACTCCTGCGTCTGCTCCGTGATGGGCTGGCCGTCCACGACGATCTGCCCGCCCTCGGGCTGGTACAGCCCCGTGAGCAGCTTGGCCGCGTGGTCTTCCCGCTGCCTTTGCCGCCCACGAGGAAGATCAGCTCCCCGGCGTGCATGCGCAGATGGATGGGCCCCACCACGAAGTGCCCGTCGGATTCCTCGCGGTAGTAGGTGTGGGTGACGCCCACGAGCTCGACCGTCTGGAACGTCGAGCGGTGTCCCCGTTCGGGAAGCGAGGGTGCATCGGAGCCCAGGGAGTCGAGCGTCAGCCCCAGCTGGTGGACCTTCGTCCACGACACATCCCCGCGGCTCAGGATGGGCAGCGTCTCCATGACGGACTGGAGCGGCTGCTGGAGGTAGAGCGCCGCGATGCAGTACCCCACCAGCACCGACGGCTGCACCTAGCCCAGGCCCGGCATCACGAAGATGAGCGCCCCCACGAAGGCGAAGGACAGGAGCATCCCCAGGCTCCCCGTCGCCGCGAAGACGTTGCCGATCCGGATCTGCAGCGCGCGCACGAGCGAGGACGTCGCCTCCACCTCCTCCGTGAGGAACGCGGCGCGCCGCTCCTGGTGCAGCTTCAGCTCCTTGATGCCCTCCGTGAGGCCGCGAAGCTGCTTGTACAGCGCCCCCTGGTGCTCCCGAGTGCGCTGGAGATCCAGGATGGCGCTCCGGGCCAGGAGCCGGTAGCCCACCACGCTCAGCGCGATGACGAGCAACAGGCCGACGAGCAGTTGCCAGGACAGCCACGCCAGGTAGACGCAGCAGCCCAGCGCGATGGCGATGTTGGTGAGGAAGCGCGGCAACACGCCCAACGCGGTGCTGATGACGAAGAGGTCCTCCGTGAGGACCGTCATCACGTTGGGAATGCCCTGCTCCTCCAAGCGCCGCAGCGGCGTGGCGACGACCTGACGGGCCAGCCGCATGCGCATGTCGAAGAGCGCGTCCCCGTTGAGCTTGTTGACCAGGGCCTGCGTCCCGTAGCGCAACAGCAGCGTCAGCACGCCGAGCACCACGAAACCCAGGGCCACCGCCGAGCTCACCTGCAGCTGGGACGCGAGCGCGTGGTTGATCAGCGCGATGAGCCCCGCGTTGCTGGCGCCCGAGAGGAGCCCGAAAACCGTCACCAGGATGAGCGACGCGGGGACGTCCGGAACAGGAGGGCGAGGAATTTCATGGGTCGCAGGCCCGGCACTCCTCGGACGCGAGGGCCTGCACCGGATTCAGTGAAGAACTCTACATGAGTTCTTCAAGCCTGCCGCAGTTTGCTGGATTCGCTGGTCTGAGACGCGGCCCAAAGCCCTGGACTCACCGGCTCACACCGAGAACTCCAGGGCCTTCAATGGTCAGGGCGACAGGCTCTGAACCTGCGAACACTTGCCCCCCAAGGAACCCCGGGGGCCGTCCAGCGGTTACCAGCCCTTCACAACCTCTCGTAAATACCCGGGTTTCTTCGACTGGGGCTATCAGACCCTCCCATCCAGTACCCCAGAACACCAAGATTTTTGCTGCTAGTTTGCTGCTGGGCCTCGCCCCGGTGGCGTCGGTAGCCTCAGGTTCCGGCCGGCTGCTGACCATCTGGCAGGTCGCGAAGCAGCTGGGGGGTATGCCGGGCCACCGTGTACCGGCTGTGCGAGCAGGGCGCACTGCCCCACGCTCGCATCTCCAACGCGATTCGGGTCAGGGCGGAAGCCTTGGAGCAATTCCTGCGGGATCACACAGAATAGCTGCCGTAGCGGCGGGGTAATCCAGGAGATGATCGTGCCTGCACCCAACGCTTGTCTGCCTCGCTCCCTCCGCGCAGGTAGCGCCGCACCGTGTTGCACGCCACGCCGCAGGGGCCTGCACTGCGGCTGCTCACACACTATCGTTCCCACAATGAATGACAGCCACCGGGCTTGCGCGCCCAGACCGTTCACCGCGTTGATGCTTCTCGCGGCACGAGCAGAGCGCGGGGGAGATAGCGCATGAGCACACTGGAACGGGAATCGCGGCACGCGCCCGAAGAGGCGCTCCACCTCCTCCTGGCCAGTGCCGATGACCACCAGCCCGTGCTGGATGCTGGGCTCGCTCCTGACGCTGCCTCAAACGCACCGAAACCCACGCAGCTCCCACGCCGTACCGAGGCGCTCTCCTGGGAGCGGCCAGATGCCTCACCGAATGACCTGCCAGCGCAGCGCTGGGGGATCATCGCTTCAGAGGGAGATGAGGGCGAGGCGTTCCTCCGGGCCATCACCCCCCTGATCCAGCACCGCGAGAAGGAGCAGGGGGCGCCGGTGCGGACCTACAGGGTTCCCCCGAACATGGACGCCGCCGCGTCTGTGAAGTGGCGGGACCAGGTGTACCGGGCCGAGGACGTTCCCCAGGAGGAACGGCCGAGGTACCTGCTTCTGCTCGGCGACCTGCACCACATCTCCATCGAGTTCCAGCACGTGCTCGCCCACAGCGCCTTCGTGGGGCGGCTCCATTGCGCCCGGCCCTCGGGCTCACCGGAACTCGCGGGCTATACCGCCTACGCCCACAAAGTGCTGGCCTCCGAGACAAGTGCCGAAACGCCCGAGGCACCCGATGTCCTGCTCTACACCGCGCAGGACGGCTCCGCGGCCACCACGCTGGGCCATCAACTCCTGATGGAGCCTTGCCGGGACGTGATGGAGAAGCAGTGGAAACCCAAGCACCCTGCGATGCGCCTTCAGCCCCTCCCGTATGACAACGCGGGCTCGGAGGGGCTCCTGCGCGCGGCGAGCGAGGCCCGCTCAGGGGTGATGCTCTCGATCACCCACGGACTCGGGCAGCCGAAGCGGGGCTGGGCGTCCGTCGAGGAGCAGCGGGCGATGCAGGGTGCGCTCAAGATAGCCGCCGGCCAGTGCCTCACCGGGGACGCGCTGCGAAGTACTCCCTTCCTCCCAGGAGGAATGTGGTTCTGCGTGGCCTGTTTCGGAGCGGCCACGCCACCTCGGAGTGCGTTCCAGGCGTGGTTGGAGCTCCTCGCTCGGGAGCAGGCCTACGCGGGGCGGCCCGAGGCCGTGCTGAAGAGCATACCCAAGTCAGGAGAGCGGCCCTTCCTGGCCGCGCTTCCCCAGGCCCTGCTGGCCAACCCGCAGGGCCCGCTGGCCATCATCGGCCACAGCGACCTCGCCTGGACGTACGGGTACGTGGAGCCCACCGACGTCTACCGGAGCCGCGCCTCACGCATCACCTCGGCGCTCGAGGTCCTGGCGAACGGCAGCCGTGCGGGCGTCGCGCTCGATGCCCTGATGCGCTTTTACCGGGACGTGAACGAGAGTCTGATGGCGGACTACCAAGCCCGGCAGGAGGCGCTCACCTTCGGCCAGCCCGACCCGGTCGAGCCCCGGAGCCTTGGCCATCGCTGGATGCTGCGCAATGACCTCCGGGGCTACATCCTGCTCGGAGACCCGGCGGCACGCCTAGCATTGCGGCGCACCCCCGCGTGACGGCGGCTCAGCTCGCTGGAGCGGGCTGTGGGGTGCGTCCGAAAGAGCGTTCACAAGCCTCGTAGTTCTTCTGAGCCTTTTTCTCGACCTCGTAGAGATAGGTTTTGCGCAGTTCGGGGGTGAGACATTTCGTGCTGTCCTCCCGAAGCGCCTGCTGAATGGATGCAACAGTCACAGGCCAGATTCTCGCGGTTCTAGTCGAGACAGTGACCACCCATTGCCCATCCGGGCTGAACGCGGCGGACAAGATCCCCTTCTCGGCCCCCCGCAACACCACTGGCTCGTCCTTCCCGTCCGCTCGCCACACCCGCGCCGTCCCATCCACTGAAGCCGTCACCACCCGCTCCCCATCCGGGCTGAACGCGGCGGAAGTAATTCCCTCCGTGTGTCCCCGCAGCACCACCGGCATGCCCGTCCCGTCCGCTCGCCACACCCGCGCCGTCCCGTCCCAGGATGCCGTCACCACCCGCTCCCCATCCGGGCTGAACGCGGCGGACTTAATTTCATCCGTGTGTCCCCGCAGCACCACCGGCATGCCCGTCCCGTCCGCTCGCCACACCCGCGCCGTCCCATCCACCGATGCCGTCACCACCCGCTCCCCATCCGGGCTGAACGCGGCGGAAGTGACCGGCCCTCGTGCCCCCGCAGCACCACCGGCATGCCCGTCCCGTCCGCTCGCCACACCCGCGCCGTCCCGTCCCAGGATGCCGTCACCACCCGCTCCCCATCCGGGCTGAACGCGGCGGAAGGGACCGGCCGCTCGTCCCCCCGCAACACCACCGGCTCGCCCGTCCCGTCCGCTCGCCACACCCG
>NZ_RAWC01000159.1:0-20748 GCF_003611685.1 Corallococcus sp. CA049B
GCCACCCCGAGCACGCTCGCCGCGCCCGCCACCCCGCCCACGTAGAAGTACGCCGGGACCGTCCAGATCCACAGCGGCTCCTTCAACACCGGCATGCCGTAGTAGCTCGGAGCCACCGCGCTGTCCGGCCCGGACCGCGACGGCACCGTGGACAGCACGTCCATCCCATGCCGAGCGGGCTCCGGGTCCTTCACCCGCTGCTGAGCACCCTCACCCTCCAGGATGCCCGCGCGCGTGTCGATGTTCCGCCCGTCCGCCTTGCGCTGGAGCCGATCCAACAGCGTGTCGTCGCTCATCCGCGCCCCTCCCTCCCGAACGCCACCGCGCCCAGCGCCACCGCCACCATGCCCACCGCGCCCATCGCCACCGAGGCCCATGACCGCAGCGCCTTCTTCGTCGGCACCACCGGGTCCGGCGGCAGGTTGTAGACCTCCGGCTTGTCCAGCAGCAGGAAGAACGCGTTGAGCCCACCCGTGCCCGGCTGGTTCTCCGCGTCCTTCCCATACAGGTACGCGTCCGTCATGCCCCGCTGATGCAGGTCGCGCACCCGCGACTCCGCGCGCGCATGCAGTTCATCCAAATCTCCGTACTGGATGGACGCCGTGGGACACGCCTTCGCGCACGCTGGCGTCTGGTCGTCACCGATGCGGTCGTAACAGAGCGTGCACTTCCACGCGCGCCCGTCGTCCTCGCGCCGGTCAATCACTCCGAACGGACACGCCGACACGCAGTAGCCGCAGCCGTTGCACACGTCCGGCTGAACGTAGACCGTGTCGAACTCCGTGCGCACGATGGCGCCCGTGGGACACGCCTCCAGGCACCCCGCGCGCTGGCAGTGCTTGCACACGTCCGACATCATCAGCCACGAGAAGTCCCCCGCGCCCGACGTCTGCCCCTGCAACGGCACCGGCCGCTCCACGAACGCCACGTGCCGCCAAGTCGACGCGCCCAGGTGCGCCGTCTGGTCGTAGGACATCCCCGTGAAGTGGAAGCCGTCGTCCGGAAGCTGGTTCCACTGCTTGCACGCGACCTCGCACGCCTTGCAGCCGATGCAGAGCGTCGTGTCCGTGAAGAACCCCTTGCGGCTCCCCATGCGCCTATCCCTTCCCCTCGGGTTCCTGTGTCTCCGAGTGGTCCGTGACCTGCGGCGGTGTCACGTCGCGCGGCACCTCCGGCACCGTCAGCGGAGGCGGCTCCGCTCCCGCCGCGGCCCTCTCCCCCGAGCGCATCCGCCCCGCCCGCAGGTCCGCCGTGAACGCCTTCGACTCCTGGATGTCCACGTTCTGATCCGCCACGAACGCCGTCAGCTCGTTGGCCCCTTCGCCTCGCACGCGCCCCGTGACGCCCCAGTGGTACGGCAGGCCAATCTGGTGCACCCGCCGCCCCTTCACCTTCAGCGGGCGGATGCGCTCCGTGACGAGCGCCCGGCACTCCAGGTCCCCTCGCGCCGTGGCGACGGTGCACCAGTCCCCGTTGCTCAGCCCCTTCTCTCGCGCCAGCTCCGGGGAGATTTCGCAGAACATCTCCGGCTGCAACTCGCTCAGCCAGGACAGCCAGCGCGACATGCCGCCCGCGGTGTGGTGCTCGGTGAGCCGGTACGTGGTGACCAGGTACGGATAGCGCGGGTCGCCCCAGGCCCGGTGATAGGGGTTGTCCTTGCGCTTCCACTCCTCGCGCGTGGGGCTGCACTGCTGCGCGTAGAGCGGGTTGGGCACCACCGACTCCATGGGCTCGTAGTGCGTGGGCAGCGGCCCGTCCATCATCCCGCTGGGCGCGAAGAGCCAGCCCTTGCCGTCCGCCTGCAAGAGGAACGGATCATTCCCGGCGAGGGTCGCCAGCCCCGTCGCGCCCTCGGGCGGGCGGTACTCCGGCGGCCGGTCCGCGATGAAGTCCGGCACGTCCTCGCCGGTCCACTTCTTCTCGCCCGCGTCCCACCACACGTAGCGCTTGCGCTCGCTCCAGGGCTTGCCGTTCGCGTCCGCCGACGCGCGGTTGTAGAGGATGCGCCGGTTGGACGGCCACGCCCAGCCCCACTCGGGCGCCACCCACGTCTGCTCCTGCCCCGGCTTGCGCCGCGCCGTCTGGTTCACTCCGTCCTTGAAGCAACCCGAGTAGATCCAACAGCCACACGCCGTGGAGCCGTCGTCCTTCAGCGCCGTGAAGCCGTCCACCAGCTTCCCATCCGCCACCGAGTAGCCGTTGATCTCCTTCAGCACTGCCTCCGCGGAGGGCTCCGCGTGCGGCCCGTGCGTGGGGTAGTCCCACGTCAAATCGAGCAGCGGCGCGTCCTTCGGATCCGTGGAGCCCGCGTAGCGCTCCCGCAGCTTGCGCCCCAGGTGGTAGGTGAAGTGCAGCTCGCTGCGCGTGTCCCCCGCCGGCTCCACCGCCTTGTGATGCCATTGCAGCAGCCGCTGCGTGTTGGTGAAGGTGCCGTCCTTCTCCGTGTGCGCGGCGGCCGGGAAGAAGAACACCTCGGTCTGGATGTCCTCTGGCCGCACCTGCCCGGACTGGACCTCCGGCGCCGTGCGCCAGAACTCCGCGGTCTCGATGAGCGTGAAGTCGCGCACCACCAGCCAGTCCAGCTTGCGCAGCCCCTTGCGCTGGAGCGCCCCGTTCATGCTGCCCACGGCGGGGTTCTCCCCCATGACGAAGTAGCCCTGGAGCTTCCCGTCCGCCATGTCCGCCACGGTCTGCATGTGCGAGTGATTGCCCGTCAGCCGGGGCAGGTGGTGGAACAGGTAGTCGTTGTCCTTCGTGGCCCTGTCCCCGAACCACGCCTTGAGCAGGGACACCGCGTACTTGGGGAACTCCGTCCACCAGCCGCTGCCGGACTTGTTCTTGCGGATGTAGTGCGTCAGCGAGTCCGTGCCGCTCGCGCGCGGCATGGGCAGGTAGCCGGGCAGCAGGTTGTAGAGCGTGGGGATGTCCGTGGAGCCCTGGATGGACGCGTGCCCGCGCAGGGCGAGGATGCCGCCGCCGGGCCGGCCGATGTTGCCCAGCAGGAGCTGGAGGATGGCCGCCGTGCGGATGTACTGCACACCCACCGAGTGCTGCGTCCACCCCACCGCGTAGCAGAACGCGCTGGTGCGCTCCGGGTTGGAGTTGTCACACAGCGTCTGGGCCACCTGGAGGAACAGCGCCTCGTCCACGCCGCACACCTGGGACACCACCTTCGGCGTGTAACGCGCGAAGTGGCGCTTCAAGAGCTGGAACACGCACCGGGGATGCTGGAGCGTCTCGTCCCGGTGCTCGTCGCGCAGGTCCACGCGGTGGTCATGCCCGCCCGCGCCCGCGCCCGGCTCGTCCGTCAGCTCCTTGTGGCCCGCCGCCGGCACCACGCCTTCCACGCCCTGGTACTGCCAGGTGTGGATGTCATAGCGGTTGTCCTTGGGCTGGTAGCCGCTGAAGAGCCCCTCCAGGTCCTCCGTGTCCTGGAAGCCCTCGCGGATGAGCGTGGCCGCGTTGGTGTACTGCACCACGTAGTCACGGAAGTACCGCTCGTGCTCCAGCACGTAGTGGATGAGCCCGCCCAGGAACGCGATGTCCGTGCCCACGCGGATGGGCGCGTACACGTCCGCCACCGCGCTGGTGCGCGTGTAGCGCGGGTCCACGTGGATGACCTTCGCGCCCCGGGCCTTCGCCTCCATCACCCACTGGAAGCCCACCGGATGGCACTCGGCCATGTTGGACCCCTGGATGAGGATGCAGTCCGAGTGCTGCAGGTCCTGCTGGAACGTCGTGGCTCCGCCGCGGCCGAACGTGATGCCCAGACCGGGCACCGTGGACGCGTGTCATATTCGCGCCTGGTTCTCCACCTGCACCACGCCCAGCGCGCTGAAGAGCTTCTTGAGGAGGTAGTTCTCCTCGTTGTCCAGCGTCGCCCCGCCCAGGTGCGCCAGCCCCAGCGTCCGGTTCACCCGCTGGCCCTGCGCGTCCGTCACCTCGAACGTCGCGTCGCGCGTGCGCTTCACGCGCTCGGCCACCTGCTCCATCGCCTCTTCCAGCGGGATGGGCTCCCACTCCGTGCCGCCGGGGCGGCGGTAGAGGACCTGCTGCACGCGTTGCGTTCCCGTGACCAGCTGGAAGGTCGCGGCGCCCTTGGGACACAGCCGCCCGCGCGAGATGGGGGAATGCGGGTCACCCTCGATGTCGAGGATGCGCCCGTCACGCACGTGCACCTCCTGCCCGCAGCCCACCGCGCAGTACGGGCAGATGGACTTCACGACCGCATCAGCGGACTTGGTGCGCGGCGCCAGCGAGCGGCTGCGCGCCGACATCGCCGTGTCGCCCAGGGCCTGGCCGTCTCCCCGCGCGAACTGCCGCAGCACGGGCCATCCCTTCATCAGGTCGCGGAACTTCAAGGCCGCTCCTCCCCTGGACGCGCACGTGGAATCCGCTCTTCAAGATGGGGACGCACCGCGGGGCGGACCAGTGCCGTGGGGCCCGTGCCCATGTCCGGCAGCGGACGCGAGAGCAGGCGGGCAGGCACGAAAATGCGCGATGCGCGAAATCAGACCGGGGGGTTCAAGCCGTTATTTCCCTACGGCGCCAACGCCTCTTCCTGCTCCTCCCCCCCGTGGGCCCCAGGGCCTTTGCGGCGGAGCCGGAAGACCTGCAGCCATGTGACGGCCGGACACGTGGCGGAGAGCGAGTGGAGAACCTGCATGACGGACAGTGCCCCTCTCATCCTGCTGATCGAGGACGAAGAAGACCTCCGGGATGCGGTCGCGACGCTGTTGGAGATGGAAGGCTATCGCGTCGCACAGTGCATCCACGGTGCGGATGCCTGGACCTGGCTGAAGTCCCATCCCCGTCCGGGACTGGTGCTGCTGGACCTGATGATGCCGGTGATGGACGGACAGGCCTTCCTCGCGCGGCTGTCACTGGAGCGCATGTTGGAAGGCGTGCCCATCATCGTGATGTCCGGCAGCCCCTTCCATCCACCGGGCGCGGTGACCTACCTGCGCAAGCCGGTGTCGGTGGGGGCCCTGATGGAAGTGGTGCGCCACTTTCTTCCTTCATCCGGGGAAGGCTCGGAAGGACCTCACACGTCGTGAAACACGTGTCGCATGGCGCGGCGCGTGCGCATCGAGGACTCGCGATGGGAGGGGACCTGTGGAATCCTCGCGCCCCGTCAGGTCCCCGCCTGGTCCATTCCCCCTCATTCAAAGGACGGCGCAGATGCCGGCTGGCATGCTGAATCTACCCGAGGACGTCGCGCGCGACCTGGAAGCCCGCCTGGCCGCGACGTCAACGGAGGATACGAGCCGGGGCCTGTTCTTCCTGGGCGTGCTGGACGCGGTGCGCTTCCTGGGCGGAGCGGACGCGGTGAAGCGCTGTCTGGAGCAGGTGGGAGAGACCGCGGACTTCATCCCCATGCAGCCCTATCCGTTCCCGCGCTTCCTGCGGCTGTCCTACGTGGCGGCGGAGCAGCTCGCGCCGCTCGTCGGCGGTCACGATGCGGCGCAGCGGCAGATTGGCACGCAGGCGATGCTGGACTTCCTCAACTCCATGTTCGCGCGCGACTTCGTGCAGCAGGCGGGTGGCGACCCGAAGCGGCTCCTGGAGCTGATGCACTCCGGCTACCGCACGGCGCTCAACTTCGGCGAACGCTCCGTGGAGTGGACGGGCCCCAAGTCGGGCCGGGTCATCATGAAGCGCTCGCTGATGCCGGTGCCCTACAACGAGGGCATCCTCCAGTCCGCGCTGGAGGTGGCGGGCCTGCACGACGTACAGGTGCGCGGGCAGGCCCAGTCACTGGTGGATGCCGTCTACGACGTCTCCTGGTCTTGAGGACGCCCGCGGCCTGCTCCCCCGGAGGGCGGCCGTGCGAACGGGCGGCGCGGAGGATTCCGGGGGCTTGCCTCGTGCCAAGCCCGGCGGGAAGTCCCACCTCAGGGCGAGGAGGGGCGAAAGCGCATGGCGCGTCACGAAGACTTGAGGGGACAGGTGGCCATCGTCACGGGCGCGTCGAGCGGCGTGGGCTGGCAGTCCGCGCTGCGGCTGGCGGAGGCCGGCGTGCGGCTGTGCGTCACCGCCCGGCGGCAGGCGGCCCTGGAGCGGCTGCGCGTGGAGGTGCTCCAGCGCGGCGGCGAGTGCCTGGTGAGTGACGGCGACGTCACGGTGGCCGAGGACGTGGAGCGCGTGGTGCGCGAGTGCGTGGCGCACTACGGCCGCGTGGACCTCCTGGTGAACGCGGCGGCGGTGCAGTCCTACGGCTACTTCGACCAGCTGCCCTGGGAGCACATCACGCGCGTGTTCGACGTGAACTGCTTCGGCTACTTCCGCTTCGCGCGCGCGGTGCTGCCGCACTTCCGCGAGCAGGGCCATGGCCACCTGCTCAACGTGCAGTCCATGCTGGCGTCGGGGGCCGCGCCGCTGTTGTCCGCGTACGCCGCCGCGAAGCACGCGACGCTGGGGTGGGCGCAGTCCCTGGAGCTGGAGCTGGCCGGCACGGGCATCCACGTCTCCAACGTGATGGTGCCCTCCGTGTCCACGCCCATGTTCGACCACGCGCCCACGATGCTGGGGTGGAAGCCCGTGCCGGTGCCGCCCACGTATGACGTGGACCTGGTGGCCCGCGCGGTGGTGCGGCTGGCGAAGCGGCCGGGCCGCACGTCGGTGCCGGCGTTCCTCCAGGGGCGGCTGATGCTATGGCTCAACGGCCTGGCGCCGTCCGTGGGCAAGGCGGTGCTCTCCCGCTTCGGCGTCCGGATGCAGACGACGGACATGCCGCTGGACAGGCCCGAGGGCAACCTCTTCGCCCCCGTGGTGGAGGGCGTGGGCCCCCGGGGCAGCGTGCCGCCGACGCCCGCTTGGAAGCGCTTCACCGCGACGCTGGGCCTGGCCGCGCTCACGGGCGGCGTGGTGGGCGGCGCGGTGCTGGGAGCGCGCGGCCTGATGCGCGCGGCGCGCTAAGGCAGACGGCGCCCGGAGCCGAGCGGGCCGCGATCAGGATTCTTTCCGTTCGCGGCGCTGATGGTGGGGTGTCAACGAAGTGTTGGGTGGGTCGGAAAACATCCTCGCGTTGCGGCGCTCTTTGGCTAGAAGGGGCCCCGCAAGCGCTCCGGGTAGGGTCGGCCGGGCGCCAACGAGGGGAGAAACATCGATGCGTGGAAGCAATAAGTGGACGGGCCTGGCGCTGGTGGCGGGCCTCGCGGTGTCGGCGCAGGCGGTGGCGGCGGAGCAGCCGGACCTGAACGCGAACCCGGGCAGCTCGTCGTCGTTCGGCCAGGCGGGCCAGATGGTCATCAGCCAGGACCTCAACGGCTTCCTGGGCTACAACACCGCCTCTGAAGTGTTCCTGATCCGCCTGGAGCCGTCCGCGGACTACTTCCTCCAGCAGAACCTGTCGGTGGGCGCGTCCGCGCTGGTGGCCTTCGGCTTCGGCGACAGCACCGTCGTGGGCCTGGGCGTGCTGGGCCGCGTGGGCTACCACCTGCCGCTGGGCGAGCGCGTGTCGCTGTGGCCCAAGGCGGGCTTCGGCGTGCAGTTCGCCCACGTGCCGGGCGCCAGCGACGTGAACTTCGTCCTGGACTTCAACGCCCCCGTCCTGTTCCACCTCACGCCGCACTTCTTCATCGGCGCGGGTCCGCAGGTGCGCGCGGTCATCAGCCAGGACGTGGGCAGCCTGGGCTCGGAGCAGGGCTACTTCGCCGGCAACGACGTGACGCTGGGCATCACCACCACGGTCGGCGGCTACTTCTAGCCTCGGGCCTTCCCCGGCACCCCGGGCTTCGTGCCCGGGTGTCGGGGAGTGCGAGACCCGTGACGTAGGACGCCGGGGGTTGACGTCACGGGTTGGATGTGTTGGGTTGGAGGGTGCCATGTCCGTGCTTCCGTTCGCTTGCCGGCTGCCCGCGTTCGCCCCCCTGCATCCGCTGGGGAGGGGCCCGCTGGGAGAGTGGGTGTCCCTGGTGTGGCCGCTGGAGCAGGACGCGGCGGACGCGCGCCCGCTGGTGGTGAAGACGTTCCTGTTGGCGTCGGGCCTGGCGCCGGAGACGCGGCGTCCGCTGGAGGACGCGCTGACGCGGGCGGTGCCGCTGCGGCATCCGGGCATCGCGAGGCTCCACGGCTTCCAGGTGGACGTGCGCGACACGCTGACGGTGGTGTCGGACTACGTCCCGGGCTGCTCGCTGGCCACGGCGCGCCGGCGGGTGCTGGGGCGGGGTGGACGGCCGTCGGAAGCGTTCGTGTGTCACGTGGGCGCGGAGGTGGCGGGAGCGCTGCATGCCGCGCATGGCGCGCGCGTGGTGCACGGGGACGTGCATGCGCACCGCATCCGCGTGGGTCCTCGCGGCGAGGTGACGCTGACGGACTTCGGGCTGCGGTCCGCGCGTCCGCTGCTGCGCCGGTTCGCGTCGCCGTCGCGGCCGGACGTGGTGGAGCTGCCCGGGTGCGAGGACGCGGTGGGCTCGGCGGTGGAGGCGCGGGAGGACCTGCGCGCGCTGGGGCGGGTGTTGTTGGGGCTGGTGTCCGGGAACACGGTGGTTCCAGAGGACTCGGCTGGGGTGGACGCGGCGCTGGATGGGGTGTCGCCCGCGCTGCGGGACGTGCTGCGCGGGATGCTGCTGGAGGCGCGCGGGGCGGACAGCGCCGCGGGGCTCCAGGCGGCGCTGCGCGACTGCATGGGACACGGCGTGGAGTGCCACGGGCCGGAGTCGGTGGTGCGCGAGCTGGCGGCGCTGCCGGGCTCGGGGCCGCTGTCGCCGGTGGACGTGTACGTGGGCGCGGCGTCGGTGATGTCGGCCTCCGTGCCCGTGCGCGGGCGCACGCTTCCGTCCTGAAGACGCCAGGAGACTTCGTGCGAGCACCGGACATCCCGTGATGCCCCGGTGGGTAGCCTTCGTGTGGACTGACGAACGTCGCGCGCCGGGTGCGTGTGAAACGCGACGGGACGCGAACCGGAGGCTGGTGGTCGCCGCGAGGCCACGCCCACAGTCGCGCGCGCCTCCGGCCCGTGCATCCGCGGAGGCTCCACGCTGGATGGGGGGAGGGCATGGCTCCGCTGTTCCGCCCGGGGACCGACTCGGTGCTGCGGGCGGTCATCGCTCTGGCACTGGGTGTGCCCGCGGTGGCGCTGGCGGGCCTGCTGCTCCTCGCGCGCAACCCGCTGGGCCGGGGCTCGTTCACGCCTCGCGAGCAGCCGCTCCCGTTCGACCACCGCCACCACGTGGGCGACGAGGGCATCCCGTGCGGCTACTGCCATGAGGGCGCGTGGCGCTCGCCGGTGGCGGGGGTGCCGCCCACGCAGCGCTGCCTGGGGTGCCATGCGCAGGTGTGGAACGGGAGCGCCCGGCTGGAGCCGGTGCGCGCCAGCGGCTTCGACGGCACGGCGCTTCCGTGGAACCGGGTGCACGCGCTGCCGGACTACGTCTGGTTCAGCCATCAGATCCACGTGAACAAGGGCGTGGGCTGCGTCACCTGCCACGGCCGTGTGGACACCATGCCGGCGGTGCAGCAGGTGGCGCCGCTCACCATGGGCTGGTGCCTCGACTGTCACCGAGACCCGGCGCCATGGCTGCGCCCCGTGTCCGAGGTCGCGAACCTCACGTGGCGTCCACCCGGAGACCCGAGGGAGACGGGCCGCGCGGTGCAGGCCGCGCTCGGTGTGTCCCCTCGCACGGATTGCAACACATGCCACTTCTGACCGAACCCGCACGGACGGATGACCGCGACGCGCCCGGCGCTGACGGGACGGAGCCGGTGCGCGCGTGGCGGAGCCTGGAGGAGTGGCACGCGGGAGGGCCCGGACACGAAGCCCTGTCTCGTGAGCATCCTCCCAGCGCGGTGCTCCCGCCCGAGGGCGTGGCGCGGCGCACCTTCCTGCAGCTCGCGACAGCGTCACTGGCGGCCGCGGGCTTCAGCGGGTGCTTCCGTCAGCCGCAGGAGAAGATCCTCCCGTATACGACGCCGCCGGAGGGGCTGACGCCCGGCGTGCCGCTGCACTTCGCCACGGGGCTGGAGTGGAACGGCCGCACGGTGGGGCTGGTGGTGGAGAGCCACGAGGGGCGGCCCACGAAGGTGGAGGGCAACCCGCTGCATCCGGCGAGCCTGGGCGCGGCGGGAGTCTTCGAACAGGCGGCGCTGCTGGGGCTCTATGACCCCGCGAGAGCGAAGACCGCGCGGCTGCGAGGCGCGGAGGCCGCGTGGAGCACCGTGAGGGATGCGCTGCGCAAGCAGGCCGAGCGCGAGGACGCGGGCGCGGGGCTGCGCTTCCTGGTGGAGCCCACGAGCAGTCCGCTGGTGCAGGCGCTGTACGCGCGCATCCAGCAGCGCTTCCCGTCCGCGCGGCTCATCCCCTGTGGCGCGGCCCTGGCGGACGGGCGCCGCGAAGGCACCCGGTTGGCGTACGGCAGGGTGCTGGACGTGGTGCACGACGTGGGGCGCGCGGTGGTGGTGGCGGTGGATGACGACTTCCTCGCGACCACACAACCCGGCCACCTGCGCGCGGCGCGGGACTTCGTGAACGCACGCAAGCCGGAGGCGATGAACCGGCTGTGGGTCGCGGAGAGCACGCTGACCGTCACGGGCGGCTTCGCCGACGAGCGGCTGCGCCTGCGGCCGTCGCAAGGCGCCGCGCTGATGCTCGCGCTGGCGGAGGAGGTGGGGAAGGGATCGGGCGGGAGCGCGTTGGCCTCGGGGCTCGCGAGCCTGCGCGTGCCCCCGGCCGCGCTCACGGAGGCGCAGCGTGCCTGGGTGCGTGGCGCGGCGAAGGACCTGCTCGCGCACCGGGGGCAGGGGCGGGTGACCGTGGGCCCGCGCCAGCCGCCGCTGGTGCATGCGCTGGCGTTCGCGATGGACGAGGCGCTGGGCAATACGCCCCGGCTGCTCGAACCCGTGGCGCTCCCGGACGGAGGCCCGGAGGCGCTGACCTCGCTCCTGGGGGAGATGTTCGAGCAGCGGGTGGACACGCTGATCATCACGGCGTGGAACCCGGCCTGGACGGCGGCGGTGGACTCCGGCTTCACGCGCCAGCTGGAGCGCGTCCCCTTCCGGCTGTACCACGGCCACCACGAGGACGAGACGGCGGCGCTCTGCCCCACCTTCGTCCCCGCGACGCACCCCTTCGAGTCCTGGCGCGACGGCCGAGCACCCGACGGCACCGCGTCCGTGCTGCAACCGCTCATCGCGCCCCTGTTCCCTGGAGCGGTCTCCGAGGTGGAGCTCCTGTCCGTCTTCGCGGGCCTGGAGTCGCGGAGCCCTTACGAACTGCTCAAGTCCCTGTGGAGGGAGCGCACGGGCTCACCGCCGGACTTCGAGGCGCGCTGGGAGACGTGGCTCGCGGACGGCGTCATCCCGGAGACCCAGGCCCCGCCCGCGCGAGCCGTGCTGGACGAAGCCGCGGTGTTGAAGGCTGCCCGGGAGGTCGCGGGGCCGGAGCCCCGGATGAAGGCACCCGAGGGCCTGGAGCTGTCGCTGGTGCTGGACTCGCGGCAGTACGACGGCCGCTTCGCGGGCAACGCGTGGCTCCAGGAGTTGCCCGATCCGGTGACGAAGCTCACCTGGGGCAACGCGGCGCTGCTCTCCCCGGCCACCGCGCGGGCCCTGTCATTCGAGAAGGGTGACGTGGCGCGCATCGAGGTGCTGGGCCAGGCGGTGGAGGTGCCCGTGCTGGTGCTGCCCGGTCAGCCGGACGACACGGTGACGCTGGCGCTGGGCCACGGCCGCCAGCGCGTGGGACCGGTGGGCCAGGGCGTGGGCGTCAACGCGTACGCGCTGCGGTTCCGGGACCTGCCATGGGGCGGTGGCGCTCCGACCCTCACCCGCACGGGCCGCCATCACGCGCTGGCGCTCACGCAGGAGCACTGGAGCATGGAGGGGCGCCAGCTGGCGCTCCAGCTCACGCAGGCGTCCTTCCTCGCGAAGCCCCAGGCGCTCCGCCCACTCCAGGAGGACGGCGAGCGGCTCTATCCGCCCAACGCGCTGCTGAAGAGCGACCGCCACCAGTGGGCCATGGCCATCGACCTGCACCGGTGCACGGGGTGCAGCGCGTGCATGGTGGCCTGCCAGGCGGAGAACAACGTGCCGGTGGTGGGGCGGGATGGCGTGCTCAAGAGCCGGGAGATGCACTGGCTGCGCATCGACCGTTACTTCCTGGGAGACCCGGACGACCCGGGCTTCATCACCCAGCCCGTGGCGTGCGTGCACTGCGAGGCCGCGCCCTGCGAGTACGTGTGCCCGGTGAACGCCACCGTCCACTCGGACGAGGGCCTCAACCAGATGGTCTACAACCGCTGCATCGGCACGCGGTACTGCTCCAACAACTGTCCCTACAAGGTCCGCCGCTTCAACTACCTGGAGTACCAGCAGCGCGAGCCGCTCTCCCGTCTGCGCCAGAACCCGGACGTGACGGTGCGCTCGCGCGGGGTGATGGAGAAGTGCACGTACTGCGTGCAGCGCATCGAACGGGCGCGGGCCGTCGCGCGCTCGGCGCACCGGGACGTGCGTGAAGGCGAGGTCCGCACCGCCTGCCAGCAGGCCTGTCCCACGGAGGCCATCACCTTCGGGGACCTGCGCGCGCCAGAGTCAGAGGTGCGCCGGAGGCACGAGGACCCGAGGCACTACAAGCTGCTCAACACCCTGGGCACCCGGCCGCGCACGGTGCACCTGGTGCGCCTGAAGAACCCGGCGCCGAAGGGAGGCGCATGAGCACGGCAGACCCGCAGGTGCCCGCCCCCGGAGATCCGCTCACCGAGCACCCGCTCTTGGAGGGGCGCCACTCGGACCGCGCCTACAGCGAGTCCCTGCTGGCCTTCGTGCACCGCCCCGCGGGCCGGACCTGGTGGGCGCTGCTGGGCCTGGGGCTGGCCGGGACCGTGGTGCTCGCGGTGGCGGTGGGTTTCACGCTCTTCGTGGGCGTGGGGACGTGGGGCAACAACATCCCGGTGGCGTGGGCGTTCGGCATCACGAACTTCGTGTGGTGGATTGGCATTGGCCACGCGGGGACGCTCATCAGCGCCATCCTGCTGCTGTTCCAGGAGAAGTGGCGCGGGTCCATCAACCGCTTCGCGGAGGCGATGACGCTCTTCGCGGTGACGTGCGCGGGGCTCTTCCCGCTGCTGCACCTGGGGCGGCCGTGGAAGTTCTACTGGCTGGTGCCCTATCCCAGCAGCCTGCGGGCGTGGCCGCAGTTCCGTTCGCCGCTCACGTGGGACATCGCGGCGGTGGGGACGTACCTCACGGTGTCGCTGCTGTTCTGGTACGTGGGGCTGATTCCGGACCTGGCCACGGCGCGCGACACGGCGAAGACGCCCCGGGCGCGCTTCTGGTACGGGCTGGCGAGCCTGGGGTGGAGGGGCTCGGCGAAGCACTGGCGGCAGTGGCGCACGGGCTACCTGCTGCTGGCGGGGCTGGCCACGCCGCTGGTGGTGAGCGTGCACACCATCGTGTCCTTCGACTTCGCGGTGGCGCAGCTGCCGGGCTGGCACACGACGGTGTTCCCGCCGTACTTCGTCGCGGGCGCGGTGTTCAGCGGCTTCGCGCTGGTGCTCACGCTGCTGATTCCGGCGCGCAAGGCGCTGGGCATCGAGCACGTGGTGACGCCGCTGCACCTGGACAACATGGCGAAGGTGCTGATGGCCACGGGGTGGATGGTGGCCTACGGCTACATCCAGGAGCACTTCTTCGCCTGGTTCAGCGGGAACCCCTTCGAGATGCACGCCACGGAGGCCGAGTTCTTCGGGCCGTACGCGCCGCTGTTCTGGATGCAGGTGTTCTGCAACGTGCTGGTGCCGCAGCTGTTCTGGTCCTCCCGGCTGCGCACGAACGTGGGGGTGCTGTGGGTGGCGGCGCTGCTCATCAACGTGGGGATGTGGACGGAGCGCTTCCTCATCGTGGTGGCGTCGTTGAGCATGGACTTCCTGCCGTCGTCCTGGGCGGCGTACCGGCCCACGTGGGTGGACTGGAGCCTGCTGGGCGGCACGGTGGCGTTCTTCGGCACGGCGTTCCTACTGTTCCTGAAGTTCGTGCCGGCCGTGTCCGTGAGCGAGATGAAGGAACTCCAGCGCGAGGTGGACGCGTCGCTCGAGTTCCGGCGTGAGCAGGGCACTCGCCCAGGCGGTGCGCCATGAGCCGCCACTGGGTGCTGGGAGAGTTCGCGTCCAGCGACGCGCTGGTGGCCGCGCTGAGGGACCTGCGCGCGAGGGGCTTCGAGCAGCTGGACGCGCACACGCCGTTCCCGGTGGAGGAGACGTTCGAGGCGCTGGGGCTGAAGCGCTCGTGGCTGCCCTTGCTGACCCTGGGGGCGGGGTTGGGAGGCGCGGCGTTCGCGTACGTGACCCAGTGGTTCACGAACGCGGTGGACTATCCGTTGGACGTGGGAGGCCGGCCGCTGCACAGCGTGCCCACGAACCTGCCCATCACGTTCGAGCTGGGCGTGCTGAGCGCGGCGCTGACGGTGTTCGGCGCGCTGATGGTGCTCTTCGGCTTCCCGCACGTGACGCACCCGGTGTTCGACGTGGAGTCCTTCCGCAGCGCGTCCGTGGATGGCTTCTGGGCGAGCGTGGCGGTGGACGGGGAGGACGCGCCGAAGGTGGAGGCGGCGCTGCGCGAGCTGGGCGCGCGGCAGGTGTCGGTGGTGGCGGAGGGGGCGCGATGAAGCGTTGGACGCTCCTGGCGCTGCTGGGCGGGATGGCCGCGTGCGACGACACGGATCCGATGGCGTCACAGCCGCGAGCGGAGGCCTTCGAAGCGAGCGCGTTCTTCGAGGACGGCAGGGCCATGCGGCCCCTGGTGCCGGGGGTGGTGGCGCGGGAGTGGCGCACGCGCGAAGACACGCAGGAGCTCACGGCGGAGGGCGGGTGGGTCCAGGCCGTGCCGGTGCCGTTGACCCGGCGGCTGCTGGAGGAGGGACGCACGGCCTATGAGACCTGGTGCGCGGTGTGCCACGGGCTGACGGGAGACGGGGACGCCGTCGTGGCCAGGAAGATGCCGCAGCGCCGGCCGCCCGGACTGTTCGTGCCGCACGACCATGCGACACAGGTCGTCTACGGCGTCGTGGAGGGCGAAGCCCCATACACGGGGACGCAGGCCGTGACCGCGAGGGTGGGGCCGGAAGCGTTCCCGCTGCCCCAGCGGGTGGACGGGTGGGGCGCGGTGAGGGACACGGCCGATGCGGGGCGCCCCGGAGTCTCGGCCGCCTGGTCAGGCGATGCGGGCTGGCCGCGAGCGTGGGCGTCATCCTCCGGGCGTGGGCAGGTGACGGTGGGGGACGCGGGCTCGGCAAGGGCCCGGCAGCTGGCGCTCGTGGGGCCGCGAGGGCTCGCGATGGAAGGACGGCTCAACGAGCCCTCCACGACGGGAGACCTGCCGCACCCACCGGGCTTCTACTTCGCGGTCATCTCCCAGGGCTTCGGCGTGATGCCCGCATACGGGCCACAGCTCACGCCCCAGGAACGCTGGGCCGTGGTCGCGTACCTGCGAGCCCTGGGCCGCAGCCAGCGAGCACCGCTCACCGTCGCACCGCCCGAAGTGCAGGCGAGGCTGCGCCAGGAGGTCCGCGCCCCATGACGGCCCAAACGTCAGGCCCTCGGCGCTCCATGCTGTACACCCCCCGTCCGACACGGCGGTCCAAACCTGTCGGACAGTCGGATAGGTCTCCGAGGCCCAAGTGGACCGGCAGCCCCCGCGACGGCGAGAGGCCAAACCTGTCGGACAGTCGGACAAGTCTGCGAAGCCCAGGTGGCGCGGCAGCCTCCGCCCAGCGCGGTTGCCCAAACCTGTCGGACAGTCGGACAAGTCTGCGAAGCCCAGGTGGCGCGGCAGCCTCCGCCCAGCGCGGTTGCCCAAACCTGTCGGACAGTCGGACAAGTCTGCGAAGCCCAGGTGGCGCGGCAGCCTCCGCCCAGCGCGGTTGCCCAAACCTGTCGGACAGTCGGACAAGTCTGCGAAGCCCAGGTGGCGCGGCAGCCTCCGCCCAGCGCGGTTGCCCAAACCTGTCGGACAGTCGGACAAGTCTGCGAAGCCCAGGTGGCGCGGCAGCCTCCGCCCAGCGCGGTTGCCCAAACCTGTCGGACAGTCGGACAAGTCTGCGAAGCCCAGGTGGCGCGGCAGCCTCCGCCCAGCGCGGTTGCCCAAACCTGTCCGACAGTCGGACAGGTTTTCGCGGAGCGCCGCCGAAGCAGCGCCCTCACGGGGCTCTCACCTTCTCACCCGTGAGGACTGGTTTCAGGTCGGAAGGCCTGGCGCCCTCGAACGTTGTACGCGGCTCCCTCCACGTGCGGTTCGGCCATGAGGTCGGAGCGCCATGACGCCCCCCGTGCTCCCACGCTTCGAGGGCGGACACCGCGCGCTGGGCGTCAGCGCCGCGCTCGGGGTCCTGGGCCTTGCGGCCACCGCGCTCGGCGCCTTCCTCGACGTGCGTCAGGCCCTGGCGGGCTACCTCTTCGGCTTCACCTACTGGCTGGGCCTGTGCCTGGGCGCGCTGCTGCTGCTCGCCACCTTCCACGCGTCGAAGGCGCGCTGGCCCGTGGTGCTGCGTCGCGCGTTGGAGGTCTGCGCCGCCATCGCGCCGCTGTTCCTCGTGCTGTTCGTGCCCCTCGCGCTGGGGATGCGGCACCTGTATCCGTGGGTCGCGCCGTCCTCGGACCTGGGCGAGCACACGCTGCACGTGCTCGAGCACCGGCGGCTCTACAACAACGTGCCCTTCTTCCTGGGGCGCGCGGCGCTGTACTTCGCCACCTGGGGGCTCGTGGGCCACCTGCTGCACCGCTGGTCCGTGCGCCAGGACGCGACGGGCGACGTGCGCTGGACGCTGTGGCAGCGGCGGCTGGGTGGGGGCTCGCTCCCAGCGCTGGGCCTCACGTTCTCCTTCATGACGCTGGACTGGATGATGTCGCTGGAGGCGACGTGGCAGTCCACCGTCTACGCCGTCCACGTCTTCTCCGGCGCGTTCGTGGGCGCGCTGGCCTTGATGATCATCGCGGGCGCGGCCACTCGCGGCACCCAGCACTTCGGCAGCTTGATGTCCCCAGGCCACTACCACCGGCTGGGCACGCTGCTGTTCGCCTTCGTCTGCTTCTGGGCCTACATCGCCTATTCGCAGTTCATGCTCATGTGGGTCGCCGCCCTGCCGGAGGAGGTGAGCTGGTACCGCGTCCGCCTGGAGGGCGGCTGGGGCGCGCTGTCGCTCGTGCTGGTGCTGGGCCACTTCGTCATCCCCTTCGCCCTGCTCCTGTCGCGCGAGCTCAAGTCGCGCCCGCGGGTGCTGGGGGCCGTGGCGCTGTGGCTGCTCGCGATGCACGCCGTGGACGTGGCGTGGCTGCTGTTCCCCTCGCTCTCCCCGGAGCGCGTCGTCATCCCCTGGACGGCGCTCACCGCGTGGCTGGGCGTGGGCGGGCTGTCCGTGGCGGCGGCGCTCTGGCGCGCGCGCGGCAGCTACCCCGTGCCCGTGGCGGATCCGTACCTCGTCCACTCGCTCCAGGTGCGCCCGCCATGAGCGAAGCCCGTCCACCGCCTCCGGAGCTGGAGCGGCTGCCCACCGCGTGGCTGCTGCGCGTCGGAGCCGTGGCGCTGGCGCTGCTCGCGGCGGCCAGCGTCGCGGCGTGGGCGCTGTGGATCCTCTGGCGTCCCGACTCCGAGCGCCCCCTCCCCCTGCCCCCGGGCACCCTTCAGGTGGGCATGCTCGACCAGGCCCCGTTCGCGCTGGACCGGCGCGCGGACGAACTGAAGGCGCGGCAGCGCGAGCGGCTGGACGGCTACGGCTGGGTGGACGTGGACGCGGGCGTCATCCACCAGCCCATCGACGCGGCCATGCGGCAGCTGCTCTCCGAAAGGGAAGGGGGATCGCGATGAACGAGCTGCTGCGCCGCCTCTTCTTCCTGCCGGAGCAGGGCTCCACCTTCGCCGTGAAGGTGGACCACCTGCACTACGTCCTGCTGCTCACCACGCTGGCGGTGGGGGTGGGCATTGGCGCTGTCGGCCTCGTCTTCCTCGTGCGCTACCGCCGGCGCACGGCGTCGGACCCCACGCCCCGGGTGGTGGCGCCCACGTGGCTGGAGGCGCTGTTCATCGGCGTGCCGCTGTCGCTGTTCCTGCTCTGGTTCGTCCTGGGCTTCAAGCAGTTCGTCTGGGTGATGAGCCCGCCCCAGGACGCGCTGGACGTGTACGTCACCGGCAAGCAGTGGATGTGGAAGTTCACCTATCCCGGAGGCCCCAGCGCCATCGACACGCTGGTGGTGCCCTCGGGCCGGCCCGTGCGGCTGCTCCTCACGTCGCGGGACGTCATCCATTCCTTCTACGTGCCGGACTTCCGCATGAAGCGGGACGCGATCCCCGGCCGCTACACCGACCTCTGGTTCGAGGCCCCGAAGCCCGGCCGGCACCAGGTGCTGTGCGCGGAGTACTGCGGGATGGACCACTCGCAGATGCGCGGCGAGGTGGTGGTGCTGCCGCCCGCGGCCTTCGAGGCGTGGCGGGACGCGCAGCGCCGCAACCTCCCCGTGGCCGCGGAGCCCATGGCCGTCCGGGGCGAGCGCATCGCCGCCGCGCAGGGCTGCCTGCAATGCCACACGGTGACGGGCGCGCCGCACATCGGCCCCACGTGGCTGGGGCTGTACGGCAGGCAGGAGCCGCTGGAGGGCGGCGGCGCGGTGCTCGCGGACGAGGCGTACCTCACCGAGTCCATGATGGATCCCCTGGCGAAGGTGGTGGCCGGCTACGCGCCCGTGATGCCGGGCTACCACGGCCGGCTGAGCGCGGAGGACTCCGGAGCGCTCGTGGAGTTCATCAAGTCCCTGCGTCCCACGCGCCCGGGAGTCACCGCGGCCGAGGAGCCCGTCTATGTCCCCACCGGCCGCTGAGTCCTACCTGACGGACGGACGCACCGTGTGGTCGTGGCTCACGACGCACGACCACAAGCGCATCGGGGTGATGTTCCTGGGGCTGACGCTCTTCTTCTTCCTCGTGGGCGGCCTGTTCGCGCTGGCGCTGCGCATCGAGCTGCTCACGCCCGGCCGCACCATCATGGGGCACCTGGCGTACAACCGGATGTTCACGCTCCACGGCGTCACCATGGTGTGGCTGTTCATGATTCCGGCCATCCCCTCCGCCTTCGGCAACTTCCTGGTGCCGCTGATGATTGGCGCCAGGGACGTGGCCTTCCCCCGGCTCAACCTGGCGTCCGTGTACCTCTACGTGCTGGGCGCCAGCGTCGCGCTGTGGGGCATGTTCGAGGGCGGCGCGGACACGGGCTGGACCTTCTACACGCCCTACAGCACGACCACGGGCACGGCGGTGCTGCCGGTGCTGGTGGGCGTGTTCATCATCGGGTTCTCCACCATCCTCACCGGGCTCAACTTCATCGCCACGGTGCACACGCTGCGCGCGCCGGGCCTGACGTGGATGAAGCTGCCGCTGTTCGTCTGGGCCATCTACGGCACGTCCATCATCCAGGTGCTGGCGACGCCGGTGCTGGGCATGGTGCTGCTGCTGGTGGCGCTGGAGCGGGTGGTGGGCGCGGGCATCTTCGACCCCGCGCGCGGAGGCGACCCGCTGCTCTTCCAGCACCTGTTCTGGTTCTACAGCCACCCGGCCGTCTACATCATGGTGCTGCCCTCCATGGGCGTCATCAGCGAGGCGGTGTGTGCCTTCAGCCGCAAGAACGCCTTCAGCTACCGGATGATTGTGTATTCCACGCTGGGCATCGCGTTCGTGGGGTTCTTCACCTGGGGCCACCACATGTTCGCGTCCGGCCAGTCCACCTTCGGCTCCGGCGCGTTCGGCGCCATGTCGATGCTGGTGGCCATCTTCACGGCGATCAAAATCTTCTCCTGGCTGGGCACGCTCTACCGGGGCTCCATCGCCATCGAATCGCCGCTCATCTACACGCTGGGGTTCATGTTCTTCCTCTTCTTCGGGGGGATGATTGGCGTGGCGTACTCGACCACGTCGTTGAACCTGCACTGGCACGACACGTACTCGGTGGTGGCGCACTTCCACTTCATCATGGTGGGGGCGACGGTGATGGCGTTCCTGGCGGCGCTGCACTACTGGTTCCCGAAGATGTTCGGGAGGTGCTTCCCCGCGAAGCTGGCCAACGGCGCGGCGGTGTTGATCATCTTCGGCTTCATCGCCACGTTCGTGCCGCAGTTCCTCCTGGGGAACCAGGGGATGCCCCGGAGGTACGCGGACTATCCGCCGCATTTCCAGTCGCTGCACGTGGCGTCCACGGCGGGAGCGTCACTGCTGGCGTTCGGGTTCCTGGTCATCGCGGGCTATCTGGCGTGGAGCCTGCGGTATGGCGCCGCCGCGGGAGCCAACCCCTGGGGCAGTGATGGCTTCGAGTGGCGGTCCGCCTCCCCGCCACTCACGCACAACTTCTCCACACCGCCCGAGTACCCCACCGGTCCGCA
Source organism: Corallococcus sp. CA049B (assembly GCF_003611685.1). Classification (NCBI taxonomy): domain Bacteria; kingdom Pseudomonadati; phylum Myxococcota; class Myxococcia; order Myxococcales; family Myxococcaceae; genus Corallococcus; species Corallococcus sp. CA049B. The sequence continues at coordinate 20,352 of NZ_RAWC01000159.1, forward strand.
CGAGTACGCGAGCGAGGAGGTGCCGCATGCCGCCTGAGGCCGTGACGGAGCACTGGGGCTCCGAGAGTGCGCGCCGGCAGGCGGCGTACCTGGGCATGTGGGTCTTCATCGCGACGGAGGTGTTGCTGTTCGCGGGGTTGTTCACGGCCTATGGCGTGTATCGCTCGGTGTACCCGGAGGTGTTCCGGGCGGCGCAGCTCACGATGGACGTGGGGTTGGGCACGCTGAACACGTTCATCCTGGTGACGAGCAGCATCGTGGTGGCGCTCGCGGTGCACGCGGTGCGGGGCGACAGGCCGGGGCTGGGCGGGGCCTTGCTGCTGGTGGCGGCGCTGTTGGGCGTCGTGTTCCTGGTGGTGAAGGGCGTGGAGTACGCGCACCACGTGAGGGCTGTGTC